>JAVYQJ010000046.1 GCA_038731975.1 Thermofilaceae archaeon
AGGGTCGTCCTTCCCCGGCCAGAATTTCATCAGCGACGCTAGGGACGCTAAGTTCGTGACAGCTAGACTGCCCGCCCAAACACCCTGCCTAAACAGCTCCTTGCACGCGGAAACCTCATCCCCCTTCTCCTTAACCACCTCTTCTACAACCAGGGTGAAGAGGATCTTAGGGACGATAATGTGAACGGAAGGCGCGAAAGCCTTCTGAAGCTTGAAGCCCAGCTTAGCCAGCTCTCGGCTCATACCGAGACCTTAAGCCTAAGCTCTCTTATGTACCTTTTCCAGTAAAGTCGATCCACGATCATCCTAACCCTGCCGTAGGGGATGCCGAGCTCCCTCGCGATCTCGCCCACACCCCTCTTCCCGTCGCAGAGCTTCAGAACGAGCTTCTCATCCTCGCTCAACTCAACCCCCATAGCGGCAACCGGCGCGGGTACGGGGACCACGTCGAATGGCGGTGCTGCTCTAGCTGCCTCTTCAACAGCCCTCCGTGGAGCTTCGATTCCCAGCAGCCACGCTTTCAGCTCTCCAATTCCCTCTCCCTTTGCGGCTGAGACAGGGAAGAACTCGAACTTGAATCGTTGGGCCAGCGTCTTCAACTCGCTGGTCCTCTCTCGCGGAGCCACATCTGCCTTCGACATCACGAGGGCTCTCCTGGGAGCCCCTGCTACGAGAGCCAACGCTCTCCCGTCGACTCGCGACGGCTGCGCCCCATCGACAACCACGATTCCAGCGTACAGCTGCCAGGAAGGCCTGGAGAGGACCAGCTCGCTAAGCGCCTCCGGTTTGCCGCAGATCTCGGCGACCTGCAGCCCGGAGGCAAGCTCGTAGACCCTGTAGAGCTTGACCTCGGAGAAGTCGACATCCAACTCGGGGAAAAGGGCCTTAATGAGCGTGGACTTACCCGAACCTCGGGACCCCGTCACGACGATTACAGGCGGCACAACTCCCCGTTGTGAGGACGCGCTTGGCTCTTATTTCCCTATCGTTCCTCTTAGGCTCTAACAACGACTTTTACCTGACTCCTATCCAAAGCTTTCGAGAACGCTTCGAGGGCTCCGTCCAACCCCTCGACGGTGTGAGTGATAACCGGCCTCACTACCCCCTTTTCCAGCAGGCGTATCGCTTCATCGAAGTCCTCGAAGTTCCCGCAGCGCGTGCCGACGATCCTCGCCTCCTTCACGACCGCTCTCGTCGCGTTCACCCTGCCCGGGCTGCCAGGGGTCGACTTGAGGTGGATAACCCCCCTCGGCCTCACGACCTCGACAGCGAGGTTGAGCGCATCCGGGTCTCCGGAAACCTCGAAGACCGCGTCGAAGCCTAAGCCGCCCCTCGTCCGCTCGGCGGCGTACCGGCCGGCCTCGCTGACCGCTACCACCTCTCCGGCGTATCGTTCGACGAGCTTGAGCTTCGGGCTATCGGGTCTCGCAAACACGACTGGCTCAAAGCCCTTCCAGCGCAGCAGCTGGAGTAGGAGTAGAGCGAGGTTCCCCGTCCCAATCACGGCTACGCTGCCGCTCGGGTCCGGAGGGGCTTGCCTCAGGGCGTTGATTAAGGCGGCGAGCGGCTCAACTTCGGTTGCCACGATCGGGTCCAGCCCCTCGACCCTGTGGAGCGCCTCGATGGGCGCGACGAAAAGCTCAGCCAGCGCCCCGTCGAAATCGATCCCCAGCGTCCTCTTGCTGGGGCAGTGCGTGTAGAGCCCGGTCTTGCAAGCGGGGCAGCGCCAGCAGGGGAAGTTTATCTCGGGGACCACGAGCTTGTTCCGCAGCTCGGGTGGCCCCTCGACAACGTGGCCCGCCGCCTCGTGACCGGGGATGAGCGGCCTCTTGAACAGCGGGTACGCCCCGGTGTAGAAGGCCTTGTCGGTGCCGCAGATACCGACGGCCGCTGTTCTGATGAGCGCCCAGCCGGGTGGCGGGAGGGGGTCTGCGACCTCCTCGATCCTCAGATCCCTCGGCCCGTGCAGGACAGCGGCTCTCATACCGTCACCCGAGGCCGGCGAGCAGCTTTAGCAGGGGCAGCCGCTCCGCTGTTGCCGAGTCGATGAGGTCCCAGATCACGCCCCTCGGCCGCTTGAGCCCGCCCTCCGTCCTGATCAGCTGGCTCGGCGTAGCTATGTAGTCTACCGGTGCGTCATGGAGCTCCATTGGAACCCCCTCGACCAGCTGCAGGTCGTGGACGAGGGTGACCACGGGGGTGCTCTCGCTGATCGCGCCCAGCTCCCTCAGCACGGCGTACTCGAGGTCGTGCTGCCCATCGCCCTTGCCGAGCCGCCCTCCACGCCTATCGACGGCCACGCTGCCGAAGACTACGAGATCCACGCTCACGTTGTCGAGAACCTTCACCCTGTTACCGTAGGTAACCGCTCCCCGAGGAGTTGCGGCAGCCTGTAAAGCGCGTTGCGGCACGCTCCTCCCGTCTAGGATGGCGAAGCCCCTAAAACCCGGGACCATCATTACCAGCAGCTTACCCGCGCGCAGTACCTCCTCCCTCAAGGGTTGAAGGGAGGGGTCCGCGCTCGCGTAGACGACGTCGGCCTCCCGGAAGAAGTCCCTCCTTGAAACCTTCATCGCAGCTACCCTGGAGCCGGAGAAGATGGGTATCTTTCCACGGCTGGGCCTAGGCGTTGCAACGCGGTGCTCATCAAGCCTCCTCCACACCTCCTCTCTCAAGTCCGCCTTAAGCCTCGCAACGCTCATGTGCATCTACCCCCTGGTCGTGGGTAAATAAATGTGTGAACCGTCGTCGAGCAGCGGAGGGGGGTGGAACACCCGTTTTTGAATAGATCATACAGCTGTAGGAAAACCGCGGGAAGCCTCCTCTTAAACCCTCACCCCTAGTAGTGTCCCATGCCTCGGAAGAGGCACAAGATCGAGCCTCGCTCTGAGCCTCGCACTCAGATTGTGAGTTTCCACGTGCCGAAGGCTTTGTTGGAGGCTTTGGATCGATTGGTGGAGATTGGCGTTTTCAACAACCGGAGTGAAGCCATACGGACAGCCCTCTTCAACCTCCTCCGAGAACACAGAGACGTAATCGAGAAAAGGCAGCTAACAGTAGGGTACAGGTAGGTCAAGAAGCCCCACCGAGTTTTGGCTCGAAGCATCAAGCTTATTTTTGGGCTCTAATCCGCGCCCACCGGGGGTGCAGCGTAGCCCGAGTTCCGTCTCGCTCTACTCGCCTAGCTCCACCTCAACTCTGACGCTGGTAACCCCCTCAGGGGGTGGTGGGACGATGTCCCCCTCGATCGCTCTCCCCTCGACCCTGATCGATCTAACCTTGTTCCCCCTCCCCACCCGCTTGACGTCAATGTGGTAGGTGACGCCTCGGAAGACCCTGGTCATCCTAAAGCCGCTCCAGTCCTCTGGGATGCAGGGCGCGATCTTCAGCCCGTTGTAGCAGGGCCTTACACCCAGGATCCACTGGGTCACAGCGACGTACATCCAGGACGCTGTTCCGGTCAACCAGCTGTTCCTCGACAACCCGTACATCGGGTGCTCCGGGGCAGCCGTGTTCTGCGAGTACACGTAGGGCTCCGCTCTCATTGTGTCGAAGTCCCTCCTCGCGAGGGGTAGTGTCTGCCGGTAGATGCGGTAGGCGACCTCAGCCAAACCCAGCTTCGCTGCCGCAATGATGGCCCACGCGTTCGCGTGGTTGAAGATTCCACCGTTCTCCTTGAGGCCCGGCGGGTAGGTCGCCGTTCCACCGAAGCGGTCGAGGCTCTCGTAGTCGACCTCGTCGGGACCAGACTTCTTGCTGTTGATCGGATCCCTCATCAACCTCAGCCCGAGCGGTGTACCGAGGTGCTTCACAGCGCTCAGCAGCGCCATCTTCTCCCTCTCGGGGTCGCCCAGCTCTGCGATCGCTGCCCAAGCCTGCGTTATGAGGCTGACCCAGTGGTACCTTTCCCCCTTCGCGCCGACGGGCCTGCCCTTATCGTCGAAGGCTCTCAAGTACCACTCGCCGTCCCAGGCGACCCGGTTGATGACCTCCGCCATCTCCCTGTGGAGCTTCTCGAAGCGCTCCGCCCCCTCAACATCTCCACGGGCTCTGCAGAGCTCGGCTAACTCGAGCAGCACCCTGCACAGTAGCATTCCCGTCCAGACGCTCTCCGCCGTCTCAGAGCCGTGGTCGAGGTTTAACGTGTCGTCCCAGTCCGCGAAGCCGATCAGTGGGAGGCCGTGCGGCCCCCTCTTCCGCAGAGTGTAATCGATCGCCCTAAGGATGTGCTCCCACACGCTGGCCCCGCTCTTGTCGTCCTGGAAGGGCACCACCTCCTCCAGGAAGCTGAAGTCCCCCGTCTCCTTCACGTAGTTGCACGTAGCGTAGACGAGCCAGAGGTGGTCGTCGCTGAACCACTGCGGCCTCCAGGGCATTTCAACCGCGTGGCCCATGCTCCCCTCCCCGGTGAGCGGGAAAACGAGGTGCCAGGTGTGCCCATCCTTGAACTGTAGCTCCCAGAGGGTCCGGAGCACCCGCCTCACCTGCCGCGGCTCCGCGTGGACGACCCCGAGCGTGTCCTGGGCCGTATCCCTCGTTCCGATGCCCCTCGCGAGGCCGGTGTAGTAGTAGGAGACGAAGCGGGACCAGTAGAGGCACGCTCGGCACTGTATCGCGTTCCAGTAGTTGATCATAGCGTTCAGCTCCTCATCGGGCGTTTCAACGCGCAGCTTGCCGAGGTACTGGCTCCAGTCCTTTTTCAAGTCCTCGAAGCTCCTCCATACGTTCTCCAAGCTCCTATAGTAGTTGACGGTCTCGGGGATGAGCTCGGGCCTATCGGTGATGCCGAGGATGTACACGATCGTCTTCGCCTCGCCCGGCTTCAGCTCCACGCGGTGGCTGAGGGACGCAATGTTGTTGCCCCTTGACGCCAGGCTGAAGGCCGGCGAACCCACCACGACGACTTGAGGCTTCGAGAGGTCACCCCCAGGCCCGATGAAGGTCTCCCTGTCCGTGTCGTAGCCGTCGGGTGGCTCGCTGCTGGCGAAGAAGGTTCGCGTGGGCCTGAAGTGGACCCCAGCGACTATGATCCCGTCCTTCACGTAGCTGAAGACTATCTGCTGCGCCCAGTCGAGGTTCGTCTGGTCGGCGGTCGCGTCCCAGTAGCAGAGCTCCTCGTACGTCCAGACCCTGAGCCTCCTCGGTCTATCGCTCTCGTTCCTGAGCTCCAGCACGTGCAGCTCGACGGGGCAGTCTGGGTGGGGAGGGTTGGGCGGCACGAAGTACAGGATGGAGGCTCTCACGCCCTTGTAGAGGCTGCTGATCCTAGTGTAGCCGGGCCCGTGCCTGCACTCGTACCAGTCCAATTCCCTCTTCACGGGCTGCCACGTTGGGCTCCAGAACTCGCCGGTATCCTCGTCTCGAAGGTAGACGTAGTGGCCCGGTTGATCGTCGGGCACGGAGTTGTAGCGGTACCTTGTCACACGCCTGCTCCTCGCGTCCCTGTCGAAGGAGTAGCCGCCGCCCGTGTTCGAAACGAAGCCGCCGTAGCCCCCCTGCCCGATGTAGTTGATCCAGGGTGACGGAGTGTCGGGCCTCGTGATGACGTACTCCCCTGTTCCCCTGTCGAAGAAGCCGTACGGTTGCAGCGTGAGGGGGCACTCGCTGAAGAACGTGTTGAAGACCCGCCTAGCCCACTCCACCTCCCGCTCGGGTAGGCGGGAAAGCACCTCCAAGCCCATAAGCCTCTTAGCCACCGCTGACGGCGAGTTGTAGTAGTGCGAGTTCAACACCTCGAACCTCCACCGATCTTCAACGACTCCAGCGCGCTCCCGCGGCTCAACCCCAACAATGTTCCCGCTCTCGTCGCGAATAAGGCGCGCTTCAACAGCCCACGCGAGACCACCCCCCTTGTAGAACTCAACCCTCACGAACTCGCCTCTATCATCTACACCAGCAAAGGCGAACGCCTCATCTGCTAGCTCTCGCGCAACCAGTCGGAGAAACGCCTTAACCTTTACCTGCTCGTCGGGCTTCCACAACGAGTCCATAGCTGAATCAGCTGTAAAGCTGAAGATTAACTTTTCGTCCATCAGAAAGAAGCGAATTAAAACTCTTCACAGACTTAACGCACCTTTCGCGCTCTATGAAGTCATTTTCAAACCACTTACATTATTTTTCAATTTAATAAACTTTCAATTACTTACTCTTATGATCGAGGTTTAGTCAACGTACATCTGACAGTTGTAGCAGTACCACCGCTGGTATTGGGGTATCCAAACGGCTGGCTTCCCGCAGTAGGGGCAGATTTTCTCCTCTTTCTTCCTTAGAAAGGGTATACTGATGCGTGGCGCGGATGGTTGAGCTGCCGGAGCTGCGGGAGGGGTAACCGCTGGCTGGGTCGCCGCGGCGGGAAGCTCGACTTTCTCCTTGAGGAGGACGATATCCTTCACAGCTGCAATCTTATCGGAGGGGATTTCC
>JAVYQJ010000047.1 GCA_038731975.1 Thermofilaceae archaeon
GAAGCTTGAAGCGAGGAATGCTTCACCGTACTTAGCGCCGATGAGATAGCCCCGAGCTCTCGCGAGCCCCTCAACGTAGCTGAGTATATCGCCCAGCACGGGCATCTGCGACTCGAAGCACTTGAGGGCCTCCAGCTTCCTGGCGAAAGTGCTCGATACGTCGGCGATGTGGCTGGGCCTCTCGAACAGCTCGAAGATCTCGTAGAAGAAGAGGGCTCCAGCCCTCCACGGCCTCCCCAGGTCGGCCAGCACGCTCTCCGAAGCCTTCCACCAGGCCTCCTCAACGATCTCGGAGACCGCCCTGTGGTCGCGGTGCTTGTCCTCGCGGCGGTGCGTAAAGATGGCGAGCGGCCTCACCTCGCGTATGATGGCCACGACCCGCTGGTACGTCGCCCTGTCGTTGACCACCCCCTGCGTCGGTATCCCGAGCCCCACCCTCTCCTTCACGCCCAGCACCTTGTCTGCCTCTAGCGCCTCCCTCCTCCTCATCTCCGCGATTTGCCCGCGCCACTCGGGCCTCGCGTAGCCCGTGTCGCCCCAATCCCCCTCACGGCTCCAGCAGAAGGTCACGACGTGAACCTCGTAGCCGAGCTCGCTCAGCAGCGAGATCGTCGCCCCCATCCCTATCGTCTCGTCGTCCGCGTGGGCACCGAACACGAGGACCCGCTTCGCCACACGCCGTTGATGGGCGGGCCGCTTTAAACCCCCTCGCTCGGAAGAAAATTAAATCACCTCGACTATTTAAGGCGCGTGAGCTTCCTCAAGCTCAGCCTGCCGCAAGCTTCAGATCGCTACGACTACGAGTGCGTCGTCGTCGGAGCCGGTCCAGCAGGCCTCACGGCGGCACTCTACCTGGCCAGGTACAGGGTCGACGTCGCCGTGGTCACCGAGGCGATCGGGGGCGAGATGGCTCTCGCACCCCTAGTCGACGACTACCCGGGCCTCCCGGGCTTGACAGGCTCCGAGATGACGAGGAGGTTCGAGGAGCACGTGAGGAGGTACAAGGTCCCCATCATCACAGGGGAGAGGATGGTCGGCCTCGAGCGAGAGGGGGACAGGTGGGCCGTTGTGACGGCGAGCGGCAACAGGTACTCCTGCTACGCGCTGATCCTCGCGATCGGCAGCAGGCGCCGCAAGCTCGGCGTGCCCGGGGAGGAGAAGCTGATCGGCCGGGGAGTCTCGTACTGCGCAACCTGCGACGGACCCCTCTTCGAGGGGAAGACTGTCGCTGTGGTCGGCGGCGGCAACGCTGCGCTTTCGAGCGCGCTCTACCTGGCGTCAATCGCCAGGAAGGTGTACCTGATCCACCGGCGCGAGCAGTTCAGAGCCTTCCCCCACTACGTCGAGATGGCCAGGAGGAGCGGGCGGATCGAGCTGCTCCTGAACCACGTCGTCGAGCGGATCCTGGGGGAGGATCGAGTCACGGGCGTCCAGGTGAGAAACCTGGTCGAGAACGCCTCGTACACCCTCCCCCTCGATGGGGTCTTCGTCGAGATCGGCTCCGAACCGCCGAGGGAGCTGCTCGAGCCGATGGGCCTCGAGCTGGACGAGGAGGGGAGAGTCGTCGTGAAGCCGGACATGAGCACGAACCTCCCGGGGGTTTTCGCCGCCGGCGAAGTGGCGGGAGGGCCCTGCAAGTACAAGTTCGACCAGATCCTCACCGCGGCCGCGGAGGGGGCGATAGCCGCGGACGCCGCCTACAAATACATTTTAGGGCTGAGGGGCAAGCTGTAAGAGGATGGCAAGCGCTCGAGCCAACCCCTACGCCGGGGAGGAGCTGCTGCGAAGGGTCCTGAACAGGCTCGTGGGCAGGGAGAGGGAGGCGAGGGCAGTTCTCGCCGCTCTAGCGGCGGGCAGGAACATCGTTCTTTGCGGGCCGCCGGGCACGTCGAAGTCGACGATCCTGCGGGCGGTCGCCGAGGAGGCTGGAGTCCCCTTCTTCATCGTCGAGGGGGGCGCGGACGTTACACCGCAGAAGCTGGTGGGCACCTTCAACCCCGCGAAAGTGATGGTGGAGGGCTTCAAGCCGGAGTTCTTCGAGCCGGGGCCTCTCGTCCAGGCGATGGAGTCCGGCGGCCTCCTCTACATCGAGGAGTTCAACCGGCTTCCGGAGGACGCGGCCAACACCCTGATCAGGGCGGCGGAGGACCGCGAGATCGCGGTGCCGAGGCTGGGCATCGTCAGAGCGAAGCCGAGCTTCCGGATCATCTGCGCGATGAACCCGTACGATGACGTCGGGACGGGGAGGGTGAGCAGGGCGCTGCTCGACCGGTTTGTGATGCTGAGGGTAGACTACCAGAGCCGCGCGGAGGAGATCGAGATCGTGAGGCGGAGGACCGGCTCAGAGAGAGGGTGGCTGGTGGAGCTCGCCGTCGATCTTGCGAGGGCGACGAGGAGGCACCCGGCCGTGAAGATGGGGTCCTCGGTGAGGGGGGCCATCGACATGGTGCTGCTGGCGGAGCGCTTCATCGAACAGCGGGGGACCGTCGATGTCGAGGATCTGAAGACAGCCGCTATCATGGCCCTGTCACCGAAGGTGTGGCTCAAGGACCCCTCGCGAGCCCCGGAGGAGGTGATCGTGGAGCTCTTCACGGCTCTGCTGAACCGCTGGGCACCGCGAGGGGGCGAAGGGGGTGAGCAGGAGGAGAGGGGGAGGGGCGATGCGGATCGCAGCGAAACGGACGTGGAGGGCTTGAAGAGCCAGGCTGAGGTGGCCGCAAGGAGGGCTGCTCTACTCGTAGCAGAGAACCCCGGCCTCCTCGACCGGTTGGCTCAGGGCGGTTTGGGCGGGCTCGACGTGCTGGCGAGGGTTTACTGCTACCTTCCCCCCTCGTTCAGGGAGAGGGCGAGGGCGGCGGCACGCGACCTGATAGTCCGGGCTGCGCTCGGCTACGCTGGAGCGAGGATGCTGGGCAGGGGGGTGGGGGAGCCCGTCGACATCGATGTTGACGGAACGGTTGAGAAAGCCGGTATCGAGGGCCGGACGCCTGCTGCTCTCTCGTTCTTCACGAGGGGTAGGAGGGGTAGAGCTTACGCGCTGGTGATCGATAGGAGCGCCTCGATGGCCGGCTTCAAGCTCGTGCTGGGGGCCTTCGCCAGCGCGGTGCTCGCGTACGCGGGCTCGAGAGTCGACGACTACTGCGTCCTCTCCTTCAACACGAGGGTGGATCTGCTGAAGGGGGTGCGGGAGAGGAGGGACGTTGAGGAAGTGGTCAACCGCATCCTCTCGCTCGAGGCTGAGGGGTACACGGACATCCACGCCGCCCTGGTGGCTGCGAGGGACCACCTGGTCGCCTCGGGCTACGAGCCCCGCGCGATCCTCGTGACCGACGCGGAGTGGACGGCCGGCAGGAACCCCCTTGAGGCGGCGCCGCTCTTCCGCGAGCTAAACGTGATCCTCGTGCCGAGCAAGTACCTGGGCTTCGCGAGGGCGATGGCCGAGCTGGGTGGCGGCAGGCTCGTCCTCGTGAGGAGCATTGAGGAAGCGCCCGAGAAGCTGCACGCTCTTCTGAGCGGCTGACGCACGGAGGCCCGCGCCCCGGGTGCGCGAAACCTGCGTTGGGATAGCGGCAGTTAATCTATTCCATCGGGTAGACAATGTTGAAGATGAACCAGGCGGCGGCTATGATGAATGCCGCAGGTGCCACCCAAGCTGGTGCGGGCGTGCCGAGGATCGTGGATCGAGCGAGCTCGATGCTGAGGGCGTAGGGGTTGAAGAGGATCGCTACGGCTTGCAGGTAGGGGGGTAGGGAGGCTAGGGGGAAGTAAACGGGTGTTAACGCGCCAACGATTACGAAAACGCAATCTCTCCACACTACCCTGATCAGTTCCGCAGCCAGCTCCATCGGGTGTGCGGGAGGCCCTATACCGGTCGGTATCCTGAGCCATCGAATGAGCAGCTCCGGTATTTGAAATATCAGCAGGGAGAAGATCGTTTGCTGGGAGAAGATCGGAATGATCGCGGCCACCGTGATGAAGCGGATGGTCATGGCGCTGGCCGGGAGGAGCCCCATGTAGACGAGGGGTGCCACGAGCAGTAGCGTGCTCGGGAAGCCGATCGCGATGGCCAGCAGCGTTCTAGCGGACACGTTGAGCCTCTTGATGTACCTTGGATTGAGCGGCGCCTCCGCCAGCAGTGAGTGGGAGAAGGGGGGTAGGGGGCGCGGATAACTCGCACCGACGGCGCCCGTGATCACGGAGGCGACTGCGAAGCTCCTCCCGAAGTTTAAGCCCCAAACCTGCGTTAGAATAGCTGCTTGAAGCGTTAAGGAAATGAGCCGACCCAGGGCATTCACGGGGTTTAGGAGGCAGTAGCGCGCGTTGAGGCGGACGATCAACCAGAAGAGCTGAGGGCTAGCCGGGGCACTACTCCTCAAAGAGCGGAGTGATCTCATCGTACTCCACCCTGTGAACCCGACAGCCGCTCCCCATGAGCGCCTCGAGGATGCTATTGAGGCTCTCAAGCCTACCCCGAACGCGGACAACCGAGCGGGCTCCAGCCTCCACGCTCACGCTCTCGATTCCCGGGACCTTCTCCGCGGCTCTCGGATCGCCCCCCTCCACAACTATGATCATCTCGTAGAGGGATCGAGATAGGTACTTCTCAAGCTCGCTGCGGCTCTCGATCACCCTCAGCACTCTCCCGCCCTTCAGGACGACAACCCTCCCACCAGTCATCATCTGCAGGTGCCGGGGATCGTGAGTCACTAGGATCACGCAAGCCCCCTCTTCCGCCCTAGACCTCAGGTATTCGAGCGTCTTGTTCACCGTGGGAGGGTCGAGCCCGATCAGCTCGTCCAGAAGGTACACCCTCGCGGATTTGCTCAGGAACAGCTTTGCGACCTCGAGCTTCCTCCTCGTACCGAAGGAGAGAGTGCCGACTTTGGAAAACGGGTGCATGTAATCCTGCAACCCCAGCTCCTCCACGACCTCTCGCACGAGAGCGGCGTCCTCACCCTTCAGCAGGGCGTAGAGCGTCAAGGCGGTCTCAACCGTGCACCAGTAGTCGAAGGTTGACGGCTCCTGCCGAGCCAGCGCCACGTACTTCTTCACCCAGTACTCCCTGTAGGGGTTGGCGCCCAGAACCCTCACGTCCCCCTTCACGTAGTAAGGCGAGAGGATTCCAGCGATCGCGTGGAGAAGCGTGGTTTTCCCGGCACCGTTGGGGCCGATCACTATCGTAAAGCCCCCGTCCGCCTCGAAGCTGCCTTCGAAAGCCGCGATGCCCGGCAAGTACTCGACCCTCGCCTTCACTAGGACGGCGGGGGCGCCCATCGTTTCACGATGCCGCAGCGCGCCTTAAAGCTTCCTCCAGTTTCGGTCCCACCCTCTCGTCCCAATCGTAACGTTTAGCGTTCTCCAACCCCCTCGACGAGAGCTCGGCTCGGAGGCTCTCATCCCTGTAGAGCTCGGAAATGACCTCGGCAGCCCTTCTCACGGAGGCAAGCGGGGCCGGCCCCGGGGGCAGGTAGATTACTCCCTCGCTCTCCACGTAAGCGACGCTCTCGCCGTAGATAGCCTTTATGGCGGGCAGCGCGTGGGCTACGACGGGTACTCCGCACGCTTGAGCTTCCAGCATCGGCATGCACAGCCCTTCAGCGCTCGAAAGGCTTATGTAAACGTCGGCTCCCCGATAGATTTCGGGCATTCTATCCTCTGGGACAAATTCTTCTATGAACTCTACATTGGCGAAACTAATGCTTCTAGCAAGCATCTCCAAATCGAAGACTACAGGGGGTGGGCTGCACTTCTCTGTCAGCAACACCAGCTTCAAGGGGATGCCGTAAGCCTCTTCCGCCCTCTTGGCCGCCGCTATCAGCCCTGCAGGGTTCTTCTCTACCACGTTCCTCACAACGCTCAGCAGAGTGAACCTTTCCCCTCTTCTCTCAAGGCTACGGGGGCTGTAGAGCTTCGTATCAACACCGGGTGTTAC
>JAVYQJ010000048.1 GCA_038731975.1 Thermofilaceae archaeon
TATTAAAATATACTTCTTGCCTATTAAAAGTTATTGTAATCTTTAAAAATTCAAAAGAAAGCATAATAATAACAAAATGAGTAATAATTGATGTTTTTCAGGTATCTACCTGAAGTAATAAAACCTTAATCAGTGTTGTGAAAGTTCATGCAAATCCATAGAAAAGATCTGGGAGATAAATCATTTAGAACCTTTAAATCTTGCTACTAAAAATATGTGGCTCTTATATCTAACTCCAATTGGTATTACTATGACTAAAAATTCCTATTTAATCTTTCTTTCCTAATATTAGTAAAATTTAGGCAAGTTATATAATGGTTAATACCGATTCTTTAAGGTATTTGTAATATTCCAGTAGGGGATGATAATGTATTAAATATATTGCCGGTTAGGATTAGCACTATATGGTATGTTATGGAGCTTATAACTAATAATACACCTATAAAGTATAGGCTAACATATAGAGACTTGCCATATGCCAAAGTTATTGCAATTCCATTAGCAAAACTTAAAACCATAATAATAATTAGAAATATTCTAGAGATAAAGCCCAAATCTATTTGAGAAAAACTAAACACTGTTGATACGTTTTGAGTAGCAAATATGTTATCTAACATGCCGACTATGGATATTAAAGCCGCTGATACTCCAGCTGAAGCGGTTTGGAGAGCGTATATAGAAGTCTCAAATGCCCTTCCATTCTGTTCTTTTCTAGCCCTTATATTTAGAATTGAATCTCCTATCTTGCTAAGAATTTCTCCTACTACTAAAATATTTCCGCCCATACTTATGGTTTCATAAAGCGCCTTACTTAGCATTGTTACTAGCACACTCTTACTTTCTTCTCCCATTATTCTGAACACCTTTTCCTTATTTACACCTAAGGTTAATCTATTTACAGCACTCTTAACTAGAGGTCTCGCATCTCCTAAATCCCCTCTTAATACAGATAATAAGGACTCCTTTAAATTACTTATTATAGCATAATTTCTTGAAAAATATTTAACAAATAATAAGAAATATCTCTCTGTATTATTTATTTTATTCTCGGATATTCTATATATTAGCCCAACAAGTATTAAAGCAATGCCTAAAACTATTAACGTGATATAATTAGTAAATAATACTGCAAATATAATTGTTAGCATTATTAACATGGTTAAAATTAACTTATCCCTAATATTATATCTTATATAATTCTCTGGCCTATATAACAAATACATAACTAACGTTAGATTGCCAAGTAAGAAAAAAGCTAGTAGGGATAATTGTATTATTAACTCAGATCCACCATTATATACTAGTGAAAGAATAGTTATATCAGCTATTAAAAAAGTGAGAGAACTATTTAAGGTAGCATAGACTGTTAAGAAGTTATTCATTGATTCTATCAGTCTTGCTGAGGCTGCATTATATTCTGAAAGCGAAAAATCTATTTCCCTAGTCAAAAACTCCATCATATTATCACCAAAAGTTACTGCTTGTGATAATCTTATTAAAAACTCTTTTAAATATTTTATATTTAAATTTTTTACAGTATAAGATATAGCTGAAGAAAATTTATATCTATAGTTTGAAATTAAATTCTTGATCTTCTTGATAAATTTAGTATATGGTTCAAAAGAATCTTCTTTAGCTAGATGTAGTATTACAACTTCTGGTGGAATCCCAGAAGAGAATAAGGCAAGCATAAAGGCAAGCATAAAAATGTATTTAGAATCTACTTCACTCCGTTTATTAATTAGTCCTAACATATCTAACAGCCTCTTCCAATCCAATTTGTCTAGCCATCAAAATATTTGCCCATACATCAAAGTAGTTAAATACTTTCTTATCAGCTAAGCTCTTAAGGAATTCTGCTCTTAAATTTAATTCATCATATAATAATCCTATATTTCTTCTACTTATTCCTCTTCTTACTGCAACCTTATTTTCGATCAAATAGGAAGCACCTCTTCCTGCAAAAATTATCTTATCCTCTACTGGATCATATGTAAATGAAGGTATATAGACTACGTCATTTGTAACCGGATCTATATCAATTATCTCATCAACCTCCACTACTCTTCTTATTAGGTTCCCTTTTTTGTCATATAAAGCCGTTTGAAACAATGCAATATTTAAATTATTAATATAACTCTTTGGGACTTCTATAGGATATCCAGTAAGCCTTTGAACCAGAGTTCTTATATTTGCTGCATGAAATGTAGCCATTACAGAGTGACCAGTTTGCATAGCTTGGAATGCCACATTACCTTCCTTATCTCTTATCTCTCCAACAAGTATATAGTTTGGTCTTTGTCTTAAGGCTGCCTTAAGTAAATCAAATAACTTTATAGTCCCTTCTCCACCCGTCTCTCTAGTTACTTCAGCCACCCAATTAGAGTGAGGGACTGTTAATTCTGGGGTATCTTCTATAGTAACTATCTTTAAATTAGGTGGTATAAATGCAGTAATTGCATTAAGGGTAGTAGTCTTTCCGGAAGCAGTTTCGCCACATACAAATAAATTCATCCCCTCATCTAGCATCATCCAAATATATGCAGCTAAAAGAGGAGATATAGTGTTAAAAGATATCAATTGCGTTATACTAATAGGAACTTTAGTAAACTTTCTTATTGTTAAGTTAGAGCCCCTTCTACTTATATCAATACCATATACAAAATTAACTCTTGAACCATCTGGTAAACTAGCATCTACTATCGGTCTATTATGTGATACTGGTCTATACGTTTTTTCACTTAAAGAAATTATTAGATCGTCTAATTCTTCTTCTCTCTCTATTGAAATTGAAGTTCTCATGGGGCCAAAAATCTTATGCACTATGTAAACGTGACCTAAGCCCGGTACAGAAATATCCTCGATATAGGGATCTCTAATTAATGGCTCTAAAATACTAGAATAAAGCTTATCCCTAATAAAATGATAGATTGCATATTCTTTTTTGACTGTTAATTTAACCTTTGAAAGGATTTTATCTAACATTTTTTTCATAAATTTCTCCTTCTCTTCAATACTCAATGGAGGTTCTATGTTTCCAATAACTCTGGCGAATTTCTCCTCAATTTCGTCCATCTCCTTAGACGTAGGTCTTGGAGGTTCGATCACTATGTATTGAGCGTAACCATCTTTAGTCTTTGAGCTCTGAACATGAACATAAATATAATCGTCTACCTTATAGATCGCATTATAATCTTTACTACCTTTCAGAATATTTGGATTGTCTATCATGTTAGGTTTTTCTGATAATTTAGCAATATAATCTTCAAGAAATCCCATTTTTCAAGCCCTCGATAAAGATAATGGAACCACTTTAATCCCTAATGCCGGATCTACATCAAATGAGATCGCATCAGATCCTTGTATTCCACCTATAGTCTTAATTCTTTCTAAAACCTTTACCCTCCGTCCACCTATAGTAGCTGACGAAAGCTTAAAATAAACATCAACCATACTTATAATTCTACTCTTTACATCATCACTAAATACGTCAGGATGAACTGTGAAAAGTATTAATTTACCTAAGTCTACCAATACCCTCATTTCTTTCATGAACTGTAAAATCTGCTTTTCATCTGCAAATGTAGCAATTATTGAAAGACTATCAATAACTAGAAAGTCCATATTCCTCCTCTTTACGAAATTTACAATAAGTTCAAGAATCTTATTTGCAAGTGAGGAATTCCAGTTAAACTTAGTAGTGTTTAATGGGGCAATACCAAATGTACCTCTTATAAAATAAGGTATTAGATTTATTTTAACATCTCTCATCTTCTTCAAATAGTCCTTACTAGTTTGCTCCGTAGTAATAACATAACCCTTCTTATTAGATATCAAAAATCCAAACATTATTTGTGCAGATAATACACTTTTACCAGTCCCATGATCACCTTCTAATATTATTAAGGCAGGAAATGGTATCCCAGTTAACCTCCTATCTAACTCTTCATTACCAGTCTTTATTATCATAACGCACCACTCCATACTGCTTTTGGTCCATAATTACTTGCAATAACAATAGTAGCCTGAGTATTAGGATATGGTGGATACGGTAAATTAATAATAAAAGTTCCAACAGTATTTGGATTAATTACTATTGATTGTGAAATCCATGTATATGGACCTAAAGTATTACTATAATTATACCGTGATAACAAAAGTGTAGGTACATTACTAATATTTGCATAATATTTTACTATCACATCAAAATATTTAAATGCGTATAATGTTGTAGAACCATTGTTACTTATTGTAACATAAAGTAGATTTCCAGAAAGGTATATATCCTTAACATATATAACAGTATTTAGTTGATTCAATTCAATCTTTTGCTTTAACTCCTCTGCGCTAGTTAAAACTTGTTGACCTCTTATATACGTTCCTAGGCTAATCATAGCTAAGGAAATTGAAATGAAAATTAGTAACGTGTATGCCATTACTTGAGCTACAGCTATGTTAACTCACCCCAAAAACATAGCTAGTTGAATACCCATTAGAAGTAACAAATTGAATCATATAATATTGTGAGGTGGATAGAGGAGTTGAGAGATATATGGTAATTTCAGCTACTGATCCAGGGTACAGTACATTAGTACTGACTACCCAATATGGTGGAGTCCCAGTATCATAACCTATTTGTTGCAAATTACCTTGAGGACCGAAGTAAAGTATACTGTTTTTCAGATTAAAAATAGTAGTCTCTCCTATGTTATGTAAGTATATAACCACAGTAGTAGGACTAGTATTTGTAGCATAGTCTATTTGAAGATTTGTAAGTAATTTTTGTGATTGAAAAGTAGCATATGAGGCCATGCTAGTAGAAATGGAGGATACTACGGAAAAAACTATACCAACCAATATTCCTATCAAAGTGATTGTAGCTATTAACATTATAGACTCACTAATCACTTCACTGGTCATTTTTACCAGCCTCCAATACTAGTAAATACTTTTTCATTTCAGCTGTAGCAGAAGAGTAACTTTCTGCTACGTTCATTGCAATGGAAGCCAAATCTTTCGCCCTTATCTTACCATTATTTGTCCTTATGTATGATTGTATCTTAATTATAATGTACATATCATCAGCAGAAATATAACCTAGATTATATAACGAAGTTATTTTAGCATCATCATACTCCAAAACTTCTAACAACACACAATTACGTATAAAACTAGAAAGATTAACATTAGTTGAACCTACTATTTCGGCAACAGCCTTTAAATCTTTACCACCTTCACTTTTTTGCTCTGACGAAACTACATTAAAAGGAGAAGCCAAATCTGCTTGAGTAGATTTTAGAGATAGTACTGCATCTTCTATAGACGAGTTTAGATTTTGTATCATTTGCTTAAATTCTTCCATAGAATTACTGATAGTATTAACCAGTTCACTCTGATACTTATCCATCCTATTAATTAAATTTTTAAGAGTATCTTCTAATTGTTGGTCTCTCTGAACTTGTTGAACCTGTTGTACAGGTTGTTGTGATTGAGTAGGTTGTTGCATGGATTTAGTCCTAGACAATCTTGGCAATAATAACTTAAAAAATAATATAAAGAAGACAGTCAATGGGATGCTTATACTAACTAGTATTGTTAATAATGGCGATTGCATAAATTGATCTAATATACTAATAAGATCTATCATTTAATATTCCCCTTTTTATTTTGTTATATAAAAAAAA
>JAVYQJ010000049.1 GCA_038731975.1 Thermofilaceae archaeon
CTCCACCGAGATACGAACCCTTCTCTTCAACATCCCGCTTGAGCTCGGCCGGTTCACTTAAGGCTATCCCCTCTAAGCGATGGTAGTGCTCTCGGGGTTAAGAGACGGTTAATCTGAGGGTTTAATCTCGTACCGTAACGCATTTTTACGAGCCGCAGGAAATCACCCCCGTGAAGGTGACAAAGAACCTTCTATCCAAGCTGGAGACCGAGTACGCGGGCTACCTTGAGGGCGAAAGGCTCGACAGGTTCTTCAAGGAGTTCGGGATCAAGTTCGCAGCGGGGCACTGGGCTGCCGGCGACTTCCTCGATCGCTTCGCGACCAAGGGCTACTGGCCCGAGCTGGACAGCAGCATAAAGGCCCAGATGGAGCGCGTCGCGAAGGCGGGGATCGAGGGCATCGAGTTCCACGACGTCCTCTTCCTAGACGAGAAACTCCGCGTCGTTGAGGATAGGATCACCGAGGTAAGGGAGCACCTCGAGAAGCTGGGCTTGAAGGCCACCACGATGAACGTCAACATGTTCACGGACCCTCGGTGGAAGCTGGGCAGCGTAACCCACCCGAAGAGGGAGGTGAGGGAGAAGGCGCTGGAAGTGCTGCTGCAGGCGGCTGACATCGCAAAGGCTGTTGGCTGCGAAGCTTTCAGCTTCTGGCCCGGCCAGGACGGCTGGGACTACAACTTCGAGGTCAACTACGGCAAGCACTTCGAGTGGTTCGTGGAGGCGTGCAGGCAGGCGGCCAGGAGGGCGAAGGAGCTCGGCCTCAGGTTCGGCATTGAGGCGAAGCTGAAGGAGCCGAAGGAGGGGAACATGGTGATACCGACCACGCACATCGCCGGTTGGATCGCCTACACGATCAACCAGGAGCTAGGGGGCAAGTACATGGGGGTGACGATCGACTACGGCCACGAGCAGATGTACGCCGTCGAGCCCGCGTACACCGTCTACGCGCTCCACCGGATGGGCGTGCCAATCGCCAACTTCCACATCAATACAGCCAAACTGCACAGCAATGATGAGGACAGGGTCTTCGGCACAGGCGACATCTGGCGCTTCGTCGACTACCTGTACGCTGCAATTGACACGGGGTACGACGGCTGGTTCGGAGAGGACCAGTTCACCTACCGCATGGACCCGGTCAAGGCGATGGCTCTGAGCAAGGAGATCTTCGGCAACCTGATGAAGAAGGCGCTGCTCATCTACGCGAGGAAGGAGGAGCTCGAGGAGGCTAGGGAAACCGGCGATCAAGCAGCCGTCCTCAACGTCGTGAAAAAGATAATCCTAACGGGTTAAGCCCCCAAATCTGATTTTTGCTATTTTTCGAGGAATTTTCAGCTAACCAAAGCTTGCTGCTACCGAAAGACTCTGTCTTGTTTGCATCGCTCCACTACCTCGGGCTCATCTAGGAGGGTTCGCACATCGAAGATCCATCACTGCTCCAAAACCCTTTGATACGAAAAGCGCTTAAGCGTAAATTGCACTACGAGGAGTTTACCGGAGGAGATTCCTCACGAACTCGTGGTACTTTCTTACGGCTTCCTCGGGGAAGGGGTTCACGACGGTCACTTCCCTGATCCTCGCGAGCTCCTTGTCCAGCGAGTAGATGGTTGAGGTTCCGAGGCTCCTCGCAAGGGATACTAGGTATCCGTCCCAGGCCTCAACGTTGTAGTAAGCTGCGTACTCGAGAGCATCGATGGCCAACTGGGGGGTGATCTGGGGGTAGAAGGCCGGCGACCGTGTCTCCAGCAGCTTTTCGAGGAGCCGCTTGACGGCTAGCCGCTCAACCCGTAGGTACCTTGTGGCTATGTGGTAGGCGCCAATGACGGCGGAGACAGGTAGCACCGCCCTCCTCCTCTGAGTCAGAACCTCGCTCAGAAAGCGAACCGCGTGCGTTCTGAGGGGGTTGTCGAAGCACGCTACGACGACCACGCTCACGTCTAGAACGCCGTCAGGATAGACCGAGCTTTCTCCGAGCATACTCGGCGCTCACCCACTTCCAGCCCTCCTCGAACCCCTCGGGGTGGGCTTCCAGCTTAAGGTTCAGCGCAAGCTTAACCCACTCCTCAACCGATGCCTCCAGATCCCCGGGGATAAGCTCGAGGATGATCCTCCTGCCGTCCAGCCTGACCAGGAGTTCTCCCCCCTCCCGCAGCCCCAGAGCCTTCCGAATGTGCGCGGGGAGAACGATCCTACCCTGCCGATCCATCCTCGCTCTTCCTTCCACAAGTTTCACCACATGGAGTAAAAAATGCCATAAAATAAAGCTGTCCTCGGGCACCGAGCCGGCCTTTAAACGAAGTGGTAAAAGGAGCCTCGTCGCTTAAAATGCTGGGCACCCGCATCCATGCCCTCATCGGCTGCCCCCCACGGGAATTGGCCTCTTTAGTATCCTCGCCAGGGTCTAATCCGGGCCAGGGGGGTAAAACACCCACCATTCCAATCGGAGGTTCCCCAGCCTCTCCACAAGAATCATTAATCTTCGGAAGATTGATGATTTAGGAGAGTCCATGTGGAAGTCCATCAAATGCTTCTATGGACGATGATTAAAACACCGTAGGTAGCTAGGGGGCTCTGCTCATCGACTTTTGGTCTAATGGTGCGTGCGGCTCCAAACCTTTAGGTGGCATTGATCATCTCCCAACTCTACTGGGGTGGTTGGCTGTCGAGGCGGGTTGCCTTTCTAAATGTTTTCTAGGGGATGATTGAATCAACGAAAATTAATTAGGTAGAACCTTGCCGGGCGCTCTCGTGGGCGCTTTGAAGGTTCGGCACGCTCTTGCCGCCGCGATCGTGGTTTCGATCTTGGCGGCGTCAGTGTTTGTTGTGCAACAGCGGTTGACGGGTGTTGTAGCCGTTGTGCGCGTCAGCGGCTACATCCTGACGAGCGGCGATGCCGACTACTACACCGCTTTGCTGCGCCGCGCATACAACAACGATAGCGTGAAGGCGGTAGTCCTCGTGATCGACTCCTTCGGCGGTAGCGCGGACTACGTGGAGCAGGTCTACTACAGCGTGAAGCAGTTGAAGACGAGGAAGCCCGTTGTGGCACTAGCGGTGAACGCGCTCTCAGGAGGCTACTACATAGCTGTCGCTGCCGACTACATATTCGCGCACTCAACCTCGCTGATCGGCTCGATCGGAGTCATAGCCACCGCTCCGCCGCTGCTAATCCCCTCCGAGTACGTCCTGGAAACGGGGCCCTACAAGCACACGGGCTTCTCCCGGCTCCACTTCTTCAGCAACTTGAGCCGCGCCCTGGACTCCTTCGTCTCCGCCGTGGAGGAGGGGAGGGGGCAGAGGCTCAGGGCTACCAGGGAGGAGCTGAAGAAAGCCCTCGTCTACCTAGGCGTAGAAGCCCTCGAGCTGGGTTTGGTAGACCGGCTCGGCTCGCTGGAGCAGGCAGTCGAGGAGGCGGCCAGGAGAGCCGGGTTGCTCAGGTACAGCGTGGTTGAGCTCCAGCTGACCGGTGCTTCTAAGGGCCTCTCCTACGCATGGTGGAACGTGACGGTCAGCCTCCTGGAGAGCCTGCACCCGCCCCCCGCCCTCTACTACGTCTACCTACCGGCCACTCAGCTGCAAGCGACAACGCTGGCTTCAGCCGGCCCCGTGACCGGCGGCGGTAGCGCGATCATCGACCTATCCCACGGCAATCTAGCGTCCTGGTGGAGTCTTAACGCTCTGCTAGCCGAGCTCGCCCTAAGGAACGTCACCTTCGGCTTCTACGACACCTGGGACAGGGTGGTGAAGGGGCTGGAGAACGCCACCTGCCTGATCGTAGCAACTCCGACGAGGCCCTACAGCGAGGATGAGGTCAAGAGGGTGGAGGAGTTCGTCAGGAGGGGCGGCGTCCTCCTGCTCATCTACGACCCAGCCTACGAGTTCCTGGGCCCCGAGGCCCTCAGGAACTTCGTGGTAGCCCCGATCAACTCGCTAGCCTCAAGGTTCGGCGTAACGTTCGCCTACGGCTACCTCTACAGCCTTGAGGAGTACTACGGCATCTACCGGAACGTGTACGTCAGGTCCTTCGCCAACATCACCCTCTTCAGGGGTGTGGGAGAGCTCGTCCTCTTCACCGCCGCGCCTTTGAGGAGCAACAGCGCTGTGGCCTGGGCCAACAACACCCACTCGACGGCCGCCGAGAAGCCCGGCAACTACCCCGTCGTCGCGCTCGTTAGGTGGGGCAACGGGACGGTGGTCGCAATCGGCGACACGACGATCTTCATGGAGCCCTACTGCCACGTCTCCGACAACTACAAGTTCGTGTCCAACCTGGCCGAGCTCATCGCCAACGCGACTCTAGCCCCCGCTCCGAGGCCAGACGGGTTTCGAATCGAAAGGCCGAACCTCCCCGTAGGCACCGTGAAGGTGTTCAGAGTCGATGAGGATGGGGAGGTTTACGAACTCCGCTGGACAAGGGTGAGCGAGGGGGAGGTTGTCGTAGAAACCCCCTACTACACGACCGTCTACATCTACGAGGGCGGCAGCCTGAAGGGGTGGAGGTCCGATGGGGTGGAGTGCGTATACGATCAGCCCTTGCCAGAGCCGCCATTCCCGCTCACGGAGGGGAAGAGCTGGAGCTACTCGACGGGCTTCACGCTCACAATGAACGACGCTAGGTACAGGGGTTGGCTGACGGGGAGGGAGACCGTGGAGGGCTTCGAGAGTGTTAAAGCGCTCGACGGGAGGACGTACTTCTGCGCGCGCGTGAGCATCGAGCTGACGGAGCGATTGACGAGCGGCGGCGTCACGGTGATCACCACAACCCGCGGCTACTACTGGCTCTCCAGCGAAGCTGGAACCGTAAAGCAGAGCACCACGACCTCCAGGAGCTACAGCGGCTACGAGGCCGGTACGAGCAGCCGCGAGCTCATCCTTAAGGAGCTCAGGAGGCCCTAGGTGGGCGTATGGCGGAGCACTTGCGATCCGACAAAGCGAAACTGGAGCGGGACTTGGAGGAGTTAAGGAGGCTAGCTGTCAAGCTGGGCGCTGAGGACGCCAGGCCGATACAGGCCAGCGCAGTGGTCGTGAGGGACTGGGTGCGCTGGAAGTGCCGGTTCGGCTGCGGCGAGTACGGTAGGAGGCTGACGTGCCCACCCTTCAGCCCGACGCCAGAGGAGACTAGGAGGGTGCTCAGCGAGTACGGGGTCGGCTTAATCGTGAGGTTCGGTCCCTGCTTGGAGGCTGGGTACGACGAGGGCGTCAACGTGCACGAGGTCATGTTCCAGCTGGAGCGGGAAGCATTCCTCATGGGCTACTACGCCGCCTTCTCGCTGGCATGCGGCCCCTGCCCGTACTGCGAGGAGTGCAACGTTAAGGAGGGGGTTTGCCGGAACCCGGAGCGCGCCAGGCCCTCGATGGAGGCCTGCGGCATCGACGTCTACGCGACAGCGAGGAACGCGGGCTACGAGCTTAAGGTCGTCACCTCCTACGAGCAGCGGCCAACCTTCTTTGGGCTCCTACTCCTAACGTAGAGTAAACAGAGGCAGC
>JAVYQJ010000050.1 GCA_038731975.1 Thermofilaceae archaeon
GTTCGATCCGTCGAGCCCGTGGGCGGGGAGGAGAGGGAGGTGCTGGTGCTGTGCCAGGTGAGGGGCGTCGTATCCCGGAGCGCAGCGTACAGCTCGAGGCTCGACTTGGAGACTCTGGAGCGCATCTACCAGGCCGGGATTGACGACGCGAACCTGCTCTGCCTGGCGAGGTCTCTCGGCTTCCTGGCGGAGGAGGATGGGCGCAAGGTCGTGCTCGCTCCGCGCCGCGCCTTCTACCCGGGAAACCCGGTCTACTTGGCCCCCGACGAGCTCGTGCGCGAGTTCTTCAGCTACCAGCCCGACGAGGGCATCCACATAGGGAGGCTTGTCTCGCGCAGGACGGTGGACGTTTATCTCTCCGTCAACGGTTTCAGGAGGCATGTTGCGGTTATCGCGCAGACCGGGGCTGGCAAGTCCTACACGGTGGGCGTCATCCTGGAGGAGCTGATGAGGCTCGGCGCTACGGCCGTCGTGATCGACCCGCACGCAGACTACGTTTTCCTCAGCAGGGATAGAGACATGCGGCGGCACGAGTACTCCGACAGGGTCGTGATCTTCAGGAACCCGAACAGCACGGGCCGCTACGACCCCAGCCAGCTGGACAACGTTAGGGAGCTGACGGTCAAGTTCAGCGAGCTCTCCCCGGAGGCTGTGGCCAGGATAGCCGATATCCCCGAGAAGTGGACGAACGTGAGGAAGGCGATCAGGAAGGCGATCGAAGAGCTGCGGAAGCAGGGAGACTACGAGCTCGAAGGCCTTCTTGGAGCGCTGAAGAGGATGTCGAACGGTAGGGGCGAAGAGGCCCGAAGCGCCGAGAGGGCCTACCAGAACCTTCTGAGGCTTAGGAAGGTCAGGGTGTTCGGAGCCTACACGACCTCTGTGAAGGATGAGGTCCTCAAGCCGGGCCAGATCAGCGTTCTCGACCTCTCCGGCTTGAACGATTCGAGCCAGGACTACATCGTGAGCTGGGTGCTTGAGGAGGTCTTCCGGTTGAGGCAGACGGGCGAGTTCCCGTGGCCTGTCTTCGTCGTCATCGAGGAGGCCCACCGCTTCGTGCCCGCGAAGAGCCTGGAGAGGCGCACGATGTCCTCCTCGATCATCAAGACGATAGCGTCGGAGGGGAGGAAGTTCGGCGTCTTCCTGATCCTGGTGACGCAGAGGCCGAGCAGGATTGACGCGGACGCGCTCAGCCAGTGCAACAGCCAGATCATCCTGAGGATCACGAACCCGTACGACCAGCGGGCCGTGGCGGAGGCGAGCGAGAGGCTCGGGGAGGAGATAATGCGGGATCTGCCGGGCTTGAACGTTGGCGAAGCGATAATCGTCGGGGAGCTGACGAGGGTTCCCGTGATCGTGAAGGTGAGGAGGAGAGCGACGAGGGAGGGGGGTGCCGACATCGACCTGGTTGAGGAGCTCAGGAAGGCTAGGCAGGTGCTGAACCTTACTCCGAGCCGCTACAGCACCAGCGGCCTATTGTCGGAGGTGTAGCGCATGGCGGTGGTCAAGGTTCTGCACACGGCCGACAACCACCTCGACCCGAAGCTGACCGAGCTGGGGGCGAAGTCTATGGAGCGTAGGAGGGACTTCCTCAGCGCATTCCAGCACGCAGTCAACTTCGCCCTCGAGCGGAGGCCGCACCTCTTCCTCGTCTCGGGCGACCTCTTCGACTCGGTGAACCCGAGGAACCCCGCGAGAACGCAGGTGATCAGGGCGTTCAGGAGGCTCCACTCGGAGGGTGTCAGGGTCTTCCTGATCGGCGGGAACCACGACATGCCGCGGAGCGTTGAGGAGGGGATGTCACCGCTCCACGAGATTGAAGCTTCGGGGTACGCCAGGTTCTTCTCCTCCCCTGAGGCACCCGAAGTTGAGCACGTCAGCGTGGACGGGCTGGACGTCGCTGTGGTGGGGCTTTCCTACAACCCGGCGGTGCCGCCCGACGCCAACCCCCTCAAGCACTTGAGCGTCAAGTTGCCGCGGGAGGGCGACTTGGCCATCGCGATGCTCCACTACAACTTCGCCGGCCTCCGAGTGCCCCCGTTCTGGAGGGCCCCGACCTTCTCGCGCGAAGACGTGCCGGGCGAGTACCGGTACTTAGCGCTGGGCCACATCCACTCCCGCGCGGTTGTAGACCTGGGTAGTACGGTCGTGGCGTACCCGGGGAGCACTGAGCGGAGGAGCTTCGGGGAGGAGGGAGACGAGGCGAAGGGCTTCCTCTGGGTCGAGCTGCAGGCCGAGGGCAAGCCGCGCCTGGAATTCGTCGAGACGCCGGCCCGCCCGATGAGAACGGTGAGGGTGGAGGTCCCCCCGCGGGTTGAGGACCCGATCAGCCACATCCTCCAGAACCTGCCCCCCTCAGACCCGAAGCTACTGCTCAGGTTGATCGTGAGCGGGCTGCTCCCGCTCAGCGGAATAGTGCGCTACAGCAAGGCAGCGCTGCTACGCCGCCTCGAGGGACGCTACTTCCACACCGTAATCGAGGATGGAGACCTGAGGTTCGAGGTTAGGACCTCAAGCGTTCCAGCAGCTGCGGCGAAGAGCCCCATCGAAGCTTTCCGAGCGGAGATGGAGGAGAGGATGAGGAGGGCTCAAACAGAGGAGGAGAGGGCGGTTCTAGAGCTCGCGTTTAAGCTCGGGCTACAGAAGCTCGAGGAGGCTGGCGCCTGGTGACGCGGAGTGGTGAGGATCGTCAGCCTTAAGGCTGAAAACTTCCGACGCTTAAGCTTCGATAAGCCCCTCACCTTCCCCTCCGGTTTCATAATCATCCGCGGCAGGAACGAGGCGGGGAAATCCACGATCCTCGAGGCGATCCTGTACGGCATATACGGCGACCACAACGTAATCGGGGCCCTCAGAGGCGGGGAGAGGCTCGGTTTGGAGGGCATTGTCAACCACCGCGCCAAGAGGGCTAGAGTTGAGGTGGTCTTCGAGGTGGAGGGGAAGCGGTACAAGGTTGAGAGGATCCTGGAGAGGGAGGGGGAGAGCGCCCGGCAGGTTGACGCGAGCCTCGTCGAACTGTCTGAGGGGGAGGCGAAGCTGCTGGCCAAGGGCGTGACTAAGGTGAACGAGGTGGTTCAGAGGCTCATCCGGGTATCGTGGAAGGAGATGCTGGCGACGAACGTGATCGCCCAGAAGGATCTGGAGCGCATCATCGAGATGGGTAAGAGCGAGAGGGAGAAGATCATCAACATGATGATGGGCTTCGAAAGCTACAACAAGGCGATCGAAAGGCTCGGAAAGGAGAGGAGGGAGCTCGAGAACAGCCTTCGAGAGGCTCGAGCTGAGGCTGAACAGCTGGCGAATAGGATCGCCGAGCTGGAGGAGAAGAGCGGGGAGCTCGATAGAAAGAGGGCTGAGCTGAGGCAGCTCGAAGAGAGGATCCCTCAGCTCGAGGCGGAGGAGAAGCGGGAGGAGGAAGCCTGCAATTACCTCAGCGAGGTCGAGGGTGTTTTGGTGCGGAAGCGCGATCTGAAGCGGCAGCTGGAAGCGGAGGGGAAGAGGGGGGAGGACATTAAGAGTAGGCTAGAGGAACGCAGGGTGCGCATCGAGCGGCTCTCAGCGGAGCTTGAAGAGCTGAGAGCCCGGAGAGGCAGCCTAGACTCCGAGCTGAGCAAGGTGGAGAGCGAGCTGGAAAGAATCAAGCGAGAGCTCGAGCGGTTG
Source organism: Thermofilaceae archaeon (assembly GCA_038731975.1). Classification (NCBI taxonomy): domain Archaea; kingdom Thermoproteati; phylum Thermoproteota; class Thermoprotei; order Thermofilales; family Thermofilaceae; species Thermofilaceae archaeon. The sequence goes on from JAVYQJ010000050.1 coordinate 3,658, forward strand.
AGCGAGCTGCATAGAAGGGCCGCCAACCTCTCAGAACGACAGAAACAGCTTGAAGCTGAGCTGGAGAAGGTTAGAAGAAGAATCGAGAGCCTGAGCCAGAGCGTCGGAGAGCAGAAAAGGGCAGCCCTCGAGAGGGAGAGGGCGGAAGCCGAGGAGGCCCTCAGAAGGGTGCGGGAAAGGGAAGCTGCGATCCGCGTACCCGCCTGGAGCGTCGCGGGCGCGATAACTGTCGCGGCTTTCTCACTCCTGGCTGCACTACTCCAGCCTGTCGCGCTGGCCGGCCTGGCTGTCGCCGGCTTACTGCTGCTGCTGGGAATGCAGTCAAAGCACCGGCACCTACTGGAGCTAGCGAGGGAGGCGGACAAGCTCCGGGATAGGATCTCGAGCATCGACGCTGAGCTCAAGGAGCTTGAGAGGGGCGCGGGAGAGCTCAGGGAGCTGAGGAAGAGGGAGGCTGAACTGGAGGATCGGCTTAAAGAGCTGAGTTGGCAGTCAAGCGAGCTAGCGACGGAGCTGGGAATCCCGGGTGGGCTCGATTCGCTTGTGGAAGAGTTGGGAAAGCTGGTGAAGAACGCTGAAGATCGGGCGAGGGCAGCTTCATCGACTCGCGAATCGATAATCCGTCAAATCCACGGAATTGACGCGACCATTAAAGCTCGTGAGGAGGAGCGGGAACGCCTCCTGAAGGAGGTGGAGGAGCTCGAAGAAGAGTTGAACCGTACAACTCAATACCTGCTGAGCTTGGAGGAGGAGTACTTGAAGCTGACCATTCCGGAGCCACCCTTTGAGATTGAAGGGCTCCTCCCGCGGCCATCCGAGGGCGACTACGAGCATGTCAGGGAGTTGAGGCAGGAGAAGGAGAGGCGCCTAAGGGAGGTGCAGAAAGAGCTCGCAGAAGCGAGGGAGGGGGCGAAGAGGCTTAGGGAGTGGATCGAGGCGACCGAGAGGGAGCTGGAGCAGCTGCCTAAGCTCAAGGCTAGGTTGGAGGAGCTTAGGCGCTCGCTCGGGGAACTCGAACTGAAGGTCAAGGCAATGAGCAGCGCGATCGCGGTCCTCGAGGAGGTGGCGAGGAAGAGGAGGGAGGCCTTCGCCCCCAGCGTGGGGGAGAACATGAGCTGGATCGTCTCCTACATCACCGACGGCAGGTACAAAGCGGTGGATGTCAAGCCTGACACCTACGACGTCCAGGTCTACGATTCGGAGGCGGGCAGGTGGGTGCGCCGCGACATCTACAGCGGCGGAACGAACGACCAGTTCCTCCTAGCGATGCGCATCGCCTTCACCCTCTCCCTCCTACCTGCCGCGAAGGGCATCTACCCGAGGTTCCTCTTCCTAGACGAGCCGCTCGGCTCCTCCGACGAGGAAAGGCGAAGCAGGATCATCGATCTGCTCAGCA
>JAVYQJ010000051.1 GCA_038731975.1 Thermofilaceae archaeon
GCTGTCGCGACAGAGCTCGGCGGCGCCATGTAGGAGAGGAGCTTCCTGCGAGCCGGCATATCGAGGGGGAGGAAGACGTTCTGGAGGACGACGGCTAGCGCCAGCGTGCCGTAGCTCCGGCTGACGGCCATTAGCGCGTAGCCGGCCGAGACGCCCACGTAGTGGAGCGCTAGTGCGAGCCTGGAGCCTAGTCGGTCCGTCACAAGGCCGGCGACCGGCTGGAACACCTGCGAAACCACAGTCCCGAGGGCGGCCAGCGTGCCTATCTCGTAGGTGGAGAGGCCCAGGATCTCCCTTTGGAACAGGGCTGTGTAGGGCATGACGGAGAAGACCGCGAAATCGTGTATTGAGAGGGAGAGGGTTAGCTCGAAGAAGCCGGCGCTCTTCAAGTGCTCGAGCTTGATCCTTTCTCTCGCGCGGCTCCCGTGGATCTGCTCGAGGCGCGTGAGCGGGAGGGCGGAGAGGGCGAACGCTATCGCGCTCAGCCTGTAGAGCGGAGTGAAGCCCTCCCTCTCGGTGATTACGCCCGACAGGTAGGATCCAACCGCGGCGCTAGCCCCCGACGCCAGCAGGTACAGCGAGTACCACGTGCCCATATCGCTCCGGTTAGCCCTGGAGGCCACGACGCGCAAGGAGCTCTGCCCCCTAAGCGTGGAGAGGAACGTGTAGGAGAAGAGGAGGGAGGCTGTAACAGCGGGCGACTTGAGCGAGGGGAGGAGGGCGACGATTGCCGCCTGACCGCCTGTGGCGAGGATCAGCGCCCTTCGGGCGGGGAGGGCGTCTGCCACGATGCCGGCGGGCAACGCTAAAACGAACGATAGCGTGAGCGGGAGGCTGGACGCGAGCCCCACCTCCGCTAGGGGGAGACCCAGCGATCTGAGGTAGATGGGGAAGAGCGTGTACCACAGGGCGTGTGCAAAGGAAGAGGCGAGGGTGTGCAGCACGAATGGTGGAGGTAGGCCGTTCCTCCGCATATCTCTTCACGCGAGCAGCTCCAGGTCGTGGGCCTTTCTAAGCGTAACGTCGATGGCTGCGAGGGTCAAAAGCAGCGAGACGGCCGAGAGCAGGATGATGATGCTCGAGACCGGTTCGGCTTTATCCGCGCTGATTAGCGTGGATAGCGTGAAGTCGAAGTCACCCTCACCCGAGGCGACGCAGATGCCCGCGCGGCAGCTGAGAATAGTCGCCCTCATGCTGCCCTGCGCGGAGTCGAGCACGCCGAGCCTGTCGTAGGACGCTTCCATGCTCAGCCTGACGTCGACGGGGACTCCGGAGACTCTCACCGTCCTGCTTATGCTGAAGCTCTTCGTCGATCTCGCCAGCGCCCTGTCGTACAAGAGGCCCAGTGCTTCAAGCCTGTTGTACACGATTCTCACGGGATCCGACGATATCTGCGCGGCCAAGCGGGGTTGACCATCGAGCTGCAGCATCACCATGTCCCTACTCGAGCCCTCGTCGCAGACCGTTTGCGGGGCGCAGTAGATCCTGTAGGTGACGGTCGCCTCGAGGACTTTCACCGGTACGTCCATCTGCCTCGCGGACGCCATGGAGTAGACGCTGCCGACAGCGAGCGAAGTTAGCGCGGCAACGAGGATGATCTTGGAGAGCCTACCAAGGCCCGCGGAGCCCAGCATGATGTACTTGAATGCCCTCTGGCTGGCCGTAAGCGCTCGTAGGAGCCTATGCCTCTCGCGATCCAGTAGAAGCGGCAGGAGCGCCATCCCGGCTACGAATCCGCCCGCGTGCGCGAAGACCGCGACACCGATGCTCGCCATCGCGTAGCCCTGGAGGATTTGAGTCACGAACCAGAAGATTAGGTAGGCTGCCGCGCTGGCCGTGAAGCATATGGGTATGTAGAGGTAGAAGAAGCATAAGGACAGCTTGCTCCCCGGGAAGAGCAGAAGGTACGCTCCTAGAACGCCACTGATCGCGCCGGACGCGCCGATCGCCGGAGTTACGATCGTCAGCGGCCCCTCGATCGGAATGAAGGCTGCGTGGAACGCTTCGGCCGCCAGCCCGGAGAGCAGGTAGAGGACTAGGTACCGCTTGCCCCCGAGCGCTGTCTCGACAAGCCTCCCAAAGTTGTAGAGGAAGATCATGTTGAAGAATATGTGTAAGAGGTTCGCGTGCAGGAACATCGAGGTGAAGAGCCTGTACCACTGCCTCGGGTCCGCAAGGCTTGAGGGTATGAAGGCTCCCCACCACAACCACTCGTCGCCGATCTGTAGGAGGCCGTAGTCGAGAGATGTAGCAAGGTAGGCGATCACGTTTAGGACAACCAGTAAGATCGTGACCTTGGGGGGGCCCGTTCTAAGACCGAGCTGATCGTGAGCGTAGGGTATTCCCACTCCTCAATCCCCCTAAAGCAGCTTGAACTGCGCTTATATCTTTGCCCCCTCAACGTACGCACCGCGTAGGATCGAGCTTCAACTCCCATCAAACGCCGATTCCAGCTGAGGAGCTCAAAATCGTCCGCCACTTAGAAGAATATTATTCAGCGCTGCGAACTACTGGGTACGCCTTCTGACCATCTCCTCGTAATCCCTCTCGTACTCGCCGCTTTCGATCGATAGGACCATCCTTTTGAGAAGGTCCCTCACCTCACTAACGTACTCCAGGTCCGCGTCCCGTAGACCCCGCTTCTCGATGTCGATAGCCCTTTCCCTCAGCCTCATACCCGCATCGATGCTGAGCGCCGCGAGGATCGCTTGACCGTACAACGCGAAGGGGGCTTGCATTTCGCTGCCCAGCTCCGTCAGCAGGTAGGCTGCGTTGTAGAGGAAGAGGGGTCTGCCGCAGTTCAGGAACTCGTCGAGGAGCCTGATGACCTCTGACATGCGCAGCGCGTAAACCGCGAGCAAATCCCCAAAGCTCATAACTTCATGTGTTCCATGTAGCCCTAATTATAAGGGTGACTGGAACTACGCGCTGATTCATAAACCTTTTTAAAGGCTGTCCCCCCATCCACGCGTGAAGTTCACCCGGTGCTCGTCTAGACCCCAATCAACCGGCGCGCGCGTAGCTATCGTGGGCGCGGGCCCCGCGGGCCTAGCCGCGGCGGGGGAGCTGGCGTGCAGGGGTCATGAGGTTCACGTCATGGACCGGCTTCCAGAGCCGGGGGGGATGCTGCTCTTCGTGATACCCGACTTCAGGTTCAGGAAGGACATGGTGCGCTCCGGGATCAAGGAGCTCGAGAGGCTGGGCGTCGTCTTCGAGAGGAGCGAGATTGACAGTGGTAGGCTGAGAAGGCTGCTCGCGGACTACGACGCTGTCCTGCTCTCGACGGGCGCTTGGAGGAACGTTAAGCTCGGCGTAAGGGGCGAGGAGCTTCAGGGCGTCTACTACGGGCTCGATTGGATGCACATGTACATGCTTCACAACTTGGGCTACGGCCCACCACCCCCTAGGCCGGGCGAACGTACGATCGTGGTTGGTGCCGGCTTGACGGGTCTTGACGTCTGCGAGACCCTGCACAGGGTCTACGGGTTGAAACCCGTGCTGGTTTACCGGAGGCCCCTTAAGGTGGCGCCGGCAGCCGTGGCTCTCGCGCGGCTCGCGGAGAAGGGCATCATCAGCGTCGTTGACTCCTCACTCCCCCTCGAAGTCGTCGGAGCGAACAGGGTTGAGGGCTTGAAAATCGTCAGTGTTGAACCGACGTTCGACAGGACGGCCCCGATCAAGCCTATACCCGGCTCCGAGAGGGTAATCGAGGCCGACACGGTGATCATTGCGGCCGGCATCCAGCCCAGCCCACCCCCCTCGCTGGCGGAGCTGGGCGTAACCGTGGAGCGGGACGGCAGAGTCCGCGTCGATGAGAGGTTCATGACGAACGTCGAGGGCCTCTTCGCGGCCGGCGACGTGGCGCACGGAGCCAGCAACGTCGCCAAAGCCATGGAGAGCGGCCGTAGAGCTGCGGCCTCGATCGACGAGTACCTGAGGGCGAAAAGATAGCTTCTAGTAGACGGTCACGCTCTTTATTGCAGGGTGCTGAAGGACTCGAGGGACGAAATCGCTGGGCACCTCGTCCTGTATGATGACGAAGAGCCTGGGGTTGTCGACGATCAAGGGGTGCTCCGCGATGACCTGCAGGATGTTGATGTTCTTCTCGGCTAGCAGGCTGGACACGTACGCCAGGATTCCCGGCTGGTCGCGGACTGTCTCGATCACGATGCAACGGTAGTTGAGGAGCTTCGTCACGCCCCGGAAGAAGGGGCCGGCGTTCTCCAGCTTCTCGAAGAACTCCAACAACCTCGGGTTCTCAACGATCCTGCGAACCGTCTCCCGTACAGTCCTCCAATCCACGCCGCAAGCTCGCGCAACGCTCCTGTACGGTACCGGGATGTCGCCCAAGTAGATGCGCGGCGCCTTCCGCCCCGGCGCTGGCTTCACGCTCAAGCCGCGCATCAATAGAGTCATTGCGACCCTCAGCTGCGCCTCGTTGTTCTTGAAGTACTGGAGGATTTCTTCGCGAATGGTCACGCTCAAAAATCGTCGTGAAGGTACAAAAGCTTAGCTTCCCGCCAGCTTCTCTGAGCAATGCATATTTTTATACACGAAAAGCCTTTTTTGTTCCTCAATGACCCCCATGCCGTGCCGAACTACAAATTGGTGATCGGCGAGGAGGAGCTCCCTAAGGCGTGGTACAACATCCTTCCTGACTTGCCCGAACCGCTCCCACCACCCCTGAAGCCCGATGGAACGCCCGTAAAGCCCGAGGAGCTGGAGGCAATTTTCCCGAAGGAGATCGTCAGGCAGGAGGTCTCTTTGGAGCGGTTCATACCGATCCCCGACGAGGTGCTCGACGTCTACAGGCTGTGGAGGCCCACACCGCTCGTGAGAGCTTACAGGCTGGAGCGGGCGCTCAAGACGCCGGCTGAAATCTACTACAAGTACGAGGGGGTGAGCCCTCCGGGCAGCCACAAGCCGAACACGGCCGTCGCGCAGGCCTACTTCAACCTGAGGGAGGGGGTCGAGCGGCTGACGACAGAGAC
>JAVYQJ010000052.1 GCA_038731975.1 Thermofilaceae archaeon
GGGCGTGGATCGTGACGAACACGAAGGTGACGGCTGAAGCCGCCGCCTACGCCGAGTGCGTCGGCATGCGCGTCATAGCCTGGCACTACCCGGAGGAGGGATTGGAGGTCCTCATCGAAAGGTACGGTTTGTACCCGATAACCGTCCTCTCCACGCTGAGCGAGGAGCAGAAGCGCGTCCTCCTCAGGAGCGGCATCGTGACGCTCAACGACCTCGCCAAGCTCAGCGCGAGCGAGCTGGCCGTGGCAGCAGGCGTAAGCGTGGAGCAAGCGGAGGCCGCCCTCGCCGAAGCGAAAATGATGGAGCTCCTGCAGCGCTAACGGCGAAGCAGGTAGAACGGTCAGCACTTAAAGGCTTCCTCATCCGTTGCGTCAGAGAGTACGGCCTTCATCAGCGGGTAATCTGCCCGACAGCGCTTTTAAGCTTGCCGGGCTACTGGCTTTGTCAGCACTCGCTGTAGGCGTAGACCGCGTTAAGCAGGAGCTTGAACGTGCCGTGTGTTTGCCCTCTGAAGTGGGGTCTGAAGGCGTAAGCCAGTGCCCGACCCCTGCCCACCCTCGCTTCGATGAGCAACGGCTTCCTCCTGAGGTTCTCCTCGCCGATGAGCCAGCCGCTGCTGAGCAAATCCCTGTCGGCGAACCTGACGACCTCGCGGTACCGCTCGTTCCAGTGGTTGGGCAAGATCTCCAGCACTGGGCCGTCGATGAAGAGCACGGTGGTTTCGCGCGGCATGCCCCAAGCCAGGGGGTGCTCGTTGTCGACCAAGGCCCTCAGGGTGGACCCGGGGCAGAAGTACTTTGTTGGATCCTTCAGCTCCTCGCTGAGGTTCCTCAACGGCAGCCTCAGCTCCTTGATGAGGAAGTCGACTGATCGCCCGATGCAGATGAGCGTACCACCCGACTCCACGAACTCCCTTATCTTCTCCACCCCCTCATTGCCGAAGCCCGTCTGGTACTCCTTCGGCCACGGAGGCAGCTTCACCGGCCTCCCCCACATCTTGCTCAACTCCTCCTCAACGTTCTCCCCCTTGAGCAGGGCCAACGGCTCGTCGGGGAGGATGAGGACGTCCAGCTCTCCCTTGATCCTCCCGCTCTTGACCATCTCGTCGTCCACTACCGTGTAGGGGATCCCGTACTCGTCGAAAAGCCACCTAATCCACCCCTCATCAATGCTGCCGCCGTAGAGCCTCCGGTAGACCCCAACCCTCGCGAACCCGACCTTGACCAGCTGCCCGGGCGCCTGCTCGACCGGGATCGGCCCCACACCCAGTTCCTCAACCCCCCACTCGAGAACCTCTAAGGCGGCCTCGCTGCGCGGCACGTAGAAGGCCCCGGGGGGCAGCTCTGCTCCATCGACCCTCAGCGGCCCCTTGGAGCGGTACACCCCGCAGCCCTTGGCGAGCAGCTTAGCGGCAAGCTTGTGCGAGTCGTTCAGCCTCGGGTCCAGCAGCCAGCCCGCAGCGCCGCGCTCCAGGCTGGGTTTCGGCCTTACCCTACCCTCCACCGCTCTGAAGCGCCCGGTGAAGGGTTCCCTCGCCTCCTCGACTCTGACCCCCATGAAGTCGGGAAGCCTCTCCGTCGCGAGGTCGTAGGGCCTGATCGGCCTACCGGCGCCGTCTCGGGTGAACTCGTTGTCCGGGTAGAGGAACCTCTCAAGCAGCTTCTTCGCCAAAGCCCTCCTCGGCTGCGCCGTGAAGACCACGAAGGTGCCGGCCGGGTAGAGCCTACCCTCCGCCTCGAACTCCTCCTCAGCGGTGTGGACGATGATGCCGAGGTCGAGGAGCACCTCGACGAGCTTGCACGCGGTGAGCGGGTCGTGCTGCTTGGTTGGTATGATGAAGGCGTAGGGGGGCTTGCTCAAGCCCCTCTCGATGCTCCTCTTCGCCTTAACGTAGGAGTTGTAGAGCAGCTCCTCGCGCAGCTTCGCAGCAGCTTCGAGGATCGCGTAGGTGGCCTCCTTCTGGTAATCGATGATGTCTCTCAGCCTCCACCAGCCGCCCGGCCAGGGGTCCGGGTAGTTCATCTGGGGGTCCTCGCTCCGCCTACCCCTCCCGTACCCCTTCAGCTGGTGGGGGTGCACGTAGATCGGCGTAGCGATCTTCACGCTCGCCGACTCTGTGAGCATACCGATGATGTTCATGTAGATGGCCAGCGTCTGGAAGCCCCCCACGAAGTCGGGGGTGAAGGGGCTGTACGTCTCCACCCCCTTAAACCCCTTCTGCGCGAGGCGCGCAGCTGCGTAAGTCCCCAGGAACTGGATCTCCCTCCAAACGAGAGGGTCGACCTCAGGGTAGATCGGGTCCATCTCGGGCGAGACGAAGAAGCGGGCGGTTGTGCTGCCCATCTGGTGGTGGTCGATGAAGATCTGCGGTGTGAACTCCCTGTACAGAACCCTCGCGATGTACCTGCTCTCTACCTGCGTGAGCATGAACGCGTCGCGGTTGTTGTCGTGGCCGCAGTACTTGTGGTAGAGCCAGGGCGGAGGCGTACCCTCGTACTCCGCGCCAACGCTCTTTTCGTACCAATCGACGACCATCACCTGCCCGTCCGGGTTCATGCAGGGTATGAGAACCACGATGACGTTTTCGAGGATCTGGCGCACTGCTTCATCGTCTCTCGTGGCCAGCTCGTAGGCTAGCTCAACCAGCATCTGCGTGCCCGCAACCTCTGTAGCGTGTATGCTGGCGCCGATGACGACGATAACCCTCCCCTCGCGAGCCATCCTTTTCGCCTCCTCCTCGCTCAAACCGAAGGGGTAGGCCAGCCTCCTCGAAATCTCCCTGAACGCGTCGAGTTTCGACAGGTTCTCCGGGGAGCTGATGATCACGACGATGAAGGGGTTCCCCATCGAAGACGGGCCCATCTCGATCAGCCTAACCCTCCCGCTCGAAGTGGAGAGCAGGCGGTAGTACTCTACGATCCTGTCCCACCGCGCTAGCTTGCGATCCTCACCGATCTTAAAACCGAAGAACTGCTCGGGGCTTGGAATACCCCTTTCCATCGCCAGCCCGATCATTGAACTTCTTTAAATGTTTCCATGATCTAAACAAAAAGGTATCAAGGAGCTCCGCTTATCGAAGGAACATTTTTATTAAACAGAATGGTTCACCTCTTCGTGCTTGAGGTCGCAAGGGGTTTAGCGAGGTTGAGGAACGCGTCCTTGATTCGAGCCGCTTACGCCGCTCTATCGCTCGCGCTTCAACCGCTTGCCTCCGCCTGGCTCGTTCGGGATGGAAGCGCGATCACGCCCGAGTCTCTCGCTCAACTCATAGCTTTCGCGGGTCTAGCGATCATAATCGGTTTCCTCATCGCCGTACTAGCGGTGGCCTCCTGGATCCTCCGAGTGCTCGCGTGGGGTAGCGTGTGCAAGGCGAAGCTGAAAACGTTCTACTGCGTCACAAGGATGATAGTGCTCGCCGCCCCGATAATCGGTCTGCTAGTGATCATCGGCGGGGCTGTCGACGCCGTTCTCCGCACGATGATAAGCGGGGGCTTCATCGAGCCAGCCATGAGCGCATTACCCGAGACCCTATTCCTCTACATCCTGACGGGGGTCTTGATTATGGCAACCGCCGACTTCTTCGAAGCCGTGGCCACGCTCGATTTGAGCCTGCTCTACAAGGTGGGCATACTTAAGGTGGCCTCGATCCTGTACCTTGCTACAACAGGGGTGGGCGTAGTAGCCCAGGCAACCGCTTCCGCAGGTTTGTGGAGCTCGCTCCTCTCCCTCACCGTTTTCGCGCTCCTCATGATCGGCTACCACGCCGCAGCCAACACCGTACGCCGGCAGCTCCTTCAACCCTCTCCCGGACCCGCACAGGGTGGTTAGGATGGGTTTGAAGGATTGGCAGCTGGTGGTAATTGTTCTAGCCGCGATCGCGGCTACAGCCCTGCTGGCTCTCCTCGCGTCGCGCTTCACCGGCGCTTGGACGCCAACCCTTACCCCCACCGTCGGCTATGTAGCTCTGATCAGGATCGAGGGAACGATCGCCTACGGCTCATCCCAGCTCACACTGCTCGGCGCCACGAGCGATGCTGAGAGCATCGCGAGGCTGATCGAACAGGCCGCCGGCGACGCGGCCGCCCGAGCGGTCGTACTGCTCATCGATAGCCCCGGCGGTTCAGCCGCAGCTTCGGAGCACCTCTACCTGAAGGTGAGGGAGCTCGCCTCGAAGAAGCCGGTTGTCGCGTACATCAGGGGGTACGGGACGTCGGGAGCCTACATGGCCGCGCTCCCCGCGCGCTTGATCGTCGCCTCGAACAGCAGCATCGTGGGCTCGGTCGGAGTGTACCTCTCCGTCCTCACCTACAGCGAGCTGCTCGAGAAGCTGGGCGTCAGGGTTTACGTCTTCAAGTCGGGCGAGCTGAAGGATGTCGGCTCCCCGTACCGGCAGCTGACCCCTCAGGATGCAGAGGTGCTGGAGGAAATGGTTCAGGAGGTCTTCGACCTCTTCAAGCAGCGGGTGCTGGCCCACAGGAAACTGAAGGACCCGAGCGACGTGTTCACCGGTAAGCCGTACACGGCTAAGCGAGCCCTCGAGATCGGGCTGATAGACCGGATCGGCACGCTGGACGACGCCGCGCGCATCGCCAGGGAGCTGGCTGGGCTACCGCCAGACGCGCCTCTAAGGGAGCTTAAAGCACCCCGCCCCAGCCTCCTCCAGCTGCTC
>JAVYQJ010000053.1 GCA_038731975.1 Thermofilaceae archaeon
AGCTTCTGGGAGAGGGTAGAGGAGCGAGTCTCGCAGCTGCTGAAGGACGACCGGAAGGTTTCGCACGGCGGGCTTTCAAAGCTGCTCGAGGAAGGAAGGAGCGAGAGGTAGCCTATATCGATACGAGCGTGATCGTAGCCTTCATCGACGAGAATGATGCCAACCACGGGAAAGCCGTCGAAATGCTCAATCAGCTGGAGGGCTACTGGAAGGTCACCAGCGAGCTGGTTCTCGTTGAGCTGGCCTCCGTCTTCTCACAGGCTGGTTTTAGCGAACCAGTGGAGCTCGCGTTCTACTCTGTAAGGAGAAGCGGAGCTCAGCGTGCCTCGATTGACTTCAGCAGGGTGATCCGCACGGCGCTCTTGTACTCCAGAGAACTCAAGCTGAGAACGCTGGATCTGCTCCACGTGGCATCCTGCCGTACAATCGGTGCAACTGTGTTCGCAACACTCGACCGTGAACTCGCGCGCAGGAAGAACGCTATAGCAAACCTCCTGGGAATCGAGGTCCTCCACCAGCTCTCTGGATAGTGGACGCTGCGAGAGAGCCGGTGCATCACTGTTCCCTTATCAATGAATGTTTAGATAAAAAGTTTGCGTCGCATGATTAAAATTCGAATTACATTGAATGGGCCGTTAAAGACCGTGCATGTTTATAAGCTAGAAGTGAGCTAAGCTGTGGAATCCCGAAGGGGTGCGTGCCCGAATGGAGAAGCTGCTGGAGATTAGCGGTTTGAAGACCTACTTTTACACAGACCGTGGTGTCGTGAAGGCGGTTGACGGCGCTCACCTTGACCTCTTGAAGGGTGAGGTTGTAGGAGTGGCGGGCGAAAGCGGGTGCGGAAAGAGCACGCTGGGGCACTCGATCATCAGGCTCGTCCCTCCCCCCGGCAGGATCGTCGGAGGGAAGATCCTGTACAAAGGTTTGGATCTGCTCAGTCTGAGCGAGGAGGAGTTCAGGAAGATCAGGTGGAGGGAGATCTCGATGATCTTTCAGGCCGCGATGAACGTTCTAAACCCGGTCTACACCGTAGGCGAGCAGATCGCTGAGGTCTTCATGGTTCACAACGGCTTGAGCAAGAAGGAGGCGCTGGAGAAGGCTCGGGAGCTGCTCTCGCTTGTGGGCGTGGATCCCCGGCGCGCGAACAGCTACCCGCACGAGCTGAGCGGGGGTATGAAGCAGAGAGTCGTTATAGCGATGGCGCTCGCTCTAAACCCGTCAGTGGTCGTTGCCGATGAGCCGACGACGGCGCTCGATGTCATCGTCCAAGCCCAGATCATCAACCTCTTGAAGAGGTTGAGGAGCAAGCTGGGGCTATCGATGATCTTCATCTCCCACGACTTGAGCCTGATAGCGGAAATCGCCGATAGGGTGGCCGTCATGTACGCCGGGCAGATCGTGGAGCTCGGCTCAAGCAGCATGCTCTACCGCGAGCCCAGGCACCCCTACACGAGGGGGCTCTTGGAGAGCATCCCGAGGCTCAGAGGGGATTTGAGGAAGTTGACGTGGATTGAGGGGGCTCCACCCGACCTCGTGAACCCGCCCGAGGGGTGCAGGTTCGCTCCAAGGTGCAGCTACAGGATGAGCATCTGCAGCAAGGAGGAGCCGCCGCTGGCGAGCATCGAGCCGGGCTACTACGTTAAGTGCTGGCTGTACGCGTAGGTGGAGAGTCGTGACGGCGGGCAACGATCTGGTTTACGCGCCTGAGATCAGCGAGAGAGTCAAGCTGGCTGTGAAAGACCTCAGAGTCTACTTCCCTCTTAGGAGGAAGCTTCTCGACGTGCTCCGGGGGGCCCCTCGACCCTTCGTTCGAGCCGTGGACGGTCTGTCGTTCGAAGTATTCGAGGGAGAAGTCTTCTCGCTCGTCGGTGAGAGCGGCTGCGGCAAAACTACGACGGGTAAGACCGTGCTAAGGTTGATCAAGCCGTACTCGGGCTCTATCCTCTACAAGCCGGGGGCTGCTGTGAACCACAACAGGTTGCGCCCCGAAACCGAGTACGGGCACATCGACTTGGCCAAGTACGACGAGAAGGAGTTGAAACCGCTCAGGAGGGATCTGCAGATCTGCTGGCAAGACCCCTTCAGCAGCATCAACCCGCGCAAGACCATCTTCAAGATCCTCGAGGAACCTCTCCTGATCCACAGGATCGGCTCTACCCGGGGCGAAAGGTACGAAATCATCGCGAAGGCGCTGGAGATGGTCAAGCTGGTCCCCCCGGAGGAGTACATGCGCGCCTACCCCCACATGCTCTCCGGCGGGCAGAGGCAACGCGTTGTTATAGCGAGAGCCCTCATCCTCAACCCATCCTTCCTCGTAGCCGACGAGCCCGTCTCCATGCTCGACGCTTCCGTCCGCGCGGAGATCCTCTCCCTGATGCTGGAGCTGAAGGAGAAGTACAACCTCACATACCTGTTCATCACGCACGATTTAGCCGTAGCCCGCTACATCTCGAGCAGAATAGGAGTCATGTACCTAGGCAAGATGGTTGAGATGGGTAACGCGCAGAAAGTGCTGAGCGACCCTCTCCACCCCTACACGCAGGCGCTCATCGAAGCGATCCCGGAGCCAGAGCCCGAGAGGCGGCTCACCGTGAGAGAACTTCCCATCAAGGGCGAAGTCCCGAGCGCCGTAACTCTGCCGGAGGGATGCAGGTTCCACCCGAGGTGCGTGGTTTGCGAAAGCAACCCAGCCCTAGCTGAGAAGTGCAGAACCCGGGAGCCACCTCTAATCAAAGTTGAGGGAGACCGATACGTCGCCTGCTGGCTAGCAGCCCGCGAGTAGACTTCTAGGCGCAAATCTTTTTAATGAGAGGATTTGCAGCCTCCATCGGATAGTGCAAAATTAATTTACTGAATCAATAAAAAGTGCTCGTAGAAATATTTATAAACACTGATTTCTAATAACACTTATAAACAGGCATTTGATAGGCTGGTGCTGAAAACGGCATGTCTGGTGCACGTAAGCCGCTCCTGATAGGGGTGATCGCGGCCGTAGTCATCGTGGCTCTAGCTGCTGCGGCCCTCTTCTTCTTCCAGCAGCCTCAGCAGCCAGCTCCAACCCCTGGTCCGGCTGAGGAGGCTGCTGCTCCCGCTAAACCGCAGGAGATAGAGGTTCTAAGGATCTCCCAGAGAGCCGATCTTTCAACGATTGATGTTCAAGTGGCTACAGATTCCCCCACACTGAACGTCTTCGGGCACGTGTACGAGACGCTGTTCAAACTGCGTTTCACCCCGGACGGAACACCCGTTTTCGAGCCCCACCTCGTAGAGAGCTACGAGTTCGTGAACGAGACGGCCATTAAATTCAAGTTGAGAAGCGGTATTCGGTTCCACGACGGTAAGCCTTTAACGGCGGAGGATGTTGTAGCTACTTTCAGGAGAGGCCCGGTTGTCGGTTCGATACCGAGGACGCTTTTGGGACCGGTTAAGAGCGTGGAGGCGATCGATGACCTGACGTTCGTCATAGTTCTAAAGTACCCATTCGCCCCGATCATCGCCCACCTTGCGCACCCATCCACAGCGATCATCCCTGCTTGGGTTGCTGAGCTGTTTCCCGATAAACCGATAAACAGCACCGCGTACATCATCGGTACGGGCCCCTTCAAGTTCGTTGAGTTCAGAAAGCTAGAAAGGACGGTCTTAGAGAGATTTGAGGACTACTGGGGTCCCCGTCCCACCGTTAAAAGGTTGGAGTGGATTCCCGTTGAGGACGATGATACGAGAGCCGCAAAGCTGGAGGCTGGAGACGTTAACATAATCACGCACGTTCCCCCACACCTTGCCCGCCTGCTACGCGACAGGGGCTTCAAGGTCGTCCAGATGCCGAGCACGAGGATAATTTATGTCGGCATAAGCGTTGACAGGATCACCGATCCTCGCGTCAGGCAGGCGTTGAACTTAGCCGTGGACAAAAACGCGATCGTCAGCAGGATCCTCGAGGGCGCGGGAACTGTCGCCACCGCCCCCATTCCTCCAACGGTGTTCGGCTACTCGCCGCAGACACCTTACGGCTACGACCCCGATAGGGCGAGGAGGCTCCTTGAGGAGGCTGGCTGGGCCGGGCGCGAGCTTGTAATGATCGCCCCCTCAGGAAGGTACTTGAAGGATAGGGAGATCGCTGAGGCCATTCAGATGTACCTGCAGGCTGTCGGTCTAAACGTGAAGCTGACGACGATGGAGTGGGCCGCCTACGTAGCGAAGGTGATGGGTGAGGTGAGGGATTTCGACCTCTTCCTTCTCGGCTGGTCAACCGCTACCCTGGATGCGGACTACGGGCTCTACTCGCTCTTCCACAGCAAGGCCCCGTTCAACCGGATGCGTTATTCGAACCCGAAGGTCGACGAGTTGCTGGAAGCGGCTAGAGCTGAGGCTAACGTTGAGAAGCGTAAGCAGCTGTACGGGCAGGCTCAGGAGCTGATATGGCAGGACGCACCCTGGATCTTCCTGCACGTTGAGGACCTCATAGTGGCTATGGACCCCAACCTCGAGAACGTCGAAGTGCAACCTATCGAGCGCTGGATCCTCACGTACGCTACAAGGCGTTAAGCAGGAGAGGGCTCGGGAAATGCTAAGGTATATAATCAAAAGGTTTTTTACCAGTTTACTCACCTTCTTCGCGATCCTGCTGTTCACG
>JAVYQJ010000054.1 GCA_038731975.1 Thermofilaceae archaeon
GCGCCAAGCTCTTCATAGGCGCTTGTTTGCTGCCTCAAGGCGAAGAGCGCTTGAGATAGGCTCTGGAAGCGTGCGTTGGGGGAGATCAACTGGATCGTGCTTGTTATCTGCGAGTACTTCTGGTAGTACTCTCTAAGCTGGGTTGGCTCCTGCCCGGGCTGGAAGGGTCTCGTAGCGTTGAATCGGAAGCTTATCGCAGGCGGCGGTCCCAGCGTGTGGAAGGCTATGAGGGAGGCTAGGAGTGGTAGTACGAAGCTGAAGAAGATCCAGAGCACAAGGCTAATCACGAGGGCGTGGCTCGACCTTGACGAGTTGACCGAGGCGAAGAGCGCTAACGAGTAGTACGCGAAGGCCAGCAGCGTGGCTGGTAGGAGCAGCAAGAGGAGCCTCACGAAGTCTTCCGCAGTCACTGTGATGCCCTGGAGCACCACCGCTGTTGGCATAGCGATGAGCGTTGAGAGCCCGAGCGCCAGCAGTATCAGTAGTGCAGCCGCAATCATCTTACCATTGATGAGGTCGTCCCTGTAGATTGGGCGTGATAGCACCAGCCTGATAGTACCCTTCTCACGCTCAGCTGCGATGGCCCCGAAGCCCAGCGCGATGCCCAGCAGCGGCGCTATGTAGTTAAAGGCATTAGCAACGTTGCTCGAGAGCTGCAGTACGACTCTCTGCCTACCCGTGGGCACTAGGCCTCCAAAGCCTCGCAGAGCGAAGCCGACAGCGTATGTTGATGCGATGTAGAATAGGATGAAAAGGGCGATGAGCCCCCAGAACCTAACGCTCTTTAGGTTCTCAACGATCTCCTTCTTTGCAACCACCAATATCTTCTCCATCATGCTCGCTCACCCTGGTAGAACTGGTAGAGGTCGTCCCACGTGGGCGCGAGAGGCTTAAGCGATTTCACTTTGAACTTGCCGGCTATGGACGATAGCTCTTCGCCTATATCGCGGCTAGCCTGCACTCTAATCAAGTCGTTCTCCAGCGCAACGTAAGTTACACCGCTCAAACCTTTTAGCTCACGCAGAAGCTCTTCAGCTCCCGTCGCTACAGTGAGCTCGTAACCGTACCCCCTCGCCTCTCTATAGGCTCTCGAGAGCTCCTCCAGGCTCCCCTGAGCCAAAATCTTCCCAGCGCGAATCAGGGCGGCGTGAGTGCAGATGTAGCCTAGCTCGTGCAGTAGGTGCGTTGATACGAGAATCGTCTTACCCTGCTTAATCATTTCCTCCATCATCCTCTTGAATAGGGCCGCACCCTGCGGGTCGAGCCCCAGCGTGGGTTCATCAAGGAGGAGCAGCTCCGGGTCCTTGAGGAGCACCTGCGCTAAGGCGAGCCTTTGGGTCATCCCCCTGGAGAAGCCCTTAACCTTGGCGTTAGCCCAGTTCTTCAAACCAACGAGCTCGAGGACCTCGTTGATTCTCTGCTTGAGCTCAGACCTGGGTATGCCGTCGAGCTTACCCAGGTACTCTAGGTTTTCGCGCGCAGTCATGTGCTCGTAAAAGCCGTAGTTCTCGGGTAGAACGCCAACCCTCTTCCTAATCTCAATCGACTCCCTGACGCTATCGAAGCCGAGCACTCTCGCAGTCCCGCTTGTAGGCAGCTGCAGGCCTATCAGAATGGATATCAGCGTCGTCTTACCGCTGCCGTTCGGTCCGAAGAGGCCGAAGAGGACGCCCTTCGGAACGCGTAAACTGACGCCGTCCAGCGCTCTAACTTCACCGCCCCGGTCCCTGAAGACCTTCACTAGGTTCTCGGTCTCGATCACGTACTCGGCCATCCTCCCATCACCTCCTACCCAAGCGTCTGAAGGCTATCAGGACCGCTGCCGCTATGATCACAACCACTGCCGCTGCTACGTAAGCGGGGCTGCTTGCGGCTCTAACGTACACGTGCAAGTCCCTGCTTACCGGATCCAGCTGGTCAGCTCTTAATGTCAGTGTTACGTAGTAGTCGCCCGCGTCAAGGGTGGGATCGGTCGTCAGGGTGAGCGTGAATGTTGCGCTTTCACCTGGCTTCAGGAGGAGCACGTTCTGCGGCTCAATGCTTAACGTGAAGCCGCTGGGCACGCTGGTAGCCGTTAGCGCTAGGTTCGTTAAAGAGCTGTAGCCTGTGTTGCTGACAGTTAGCTGGAATGTGGAGGTGGAGCCTGGCGCCATTTCGAGGTAGAAGTTCTGGGTCACGAAGCTGAGCGCGTACCTGCCCAGGATGCCGAGGCTCAGCGTGACTTCATCGCTGGTTGACGGCGCGCTGACTCTCAGCTTGAAGCTCAGCGCGCCCGGGTCGGCTAGCGGGGGTACACTGACGGAGAGGTACAGCGTTGAGCTACCGCCAGCCGGCAGGTAAACCTGCGTCAGGACGTTGCCCTGAGCGTCAGAAACGGTCCAGGTGTAGCCTTGCGGTAAGCCGGTAACGTTGAAGACTGCTAGACAGTCAGCCTCGCCGAAGTTGGTGACTGTGAACTGGTACTTGGCGCTCTTACCGGCGTAAGCATCAACGTGTGGAGTTCCAGTCGAAATGCGTAGAGTGGGAGCTCCCGTAGCCACCATGACATTGATTGTTAACGTATCGACGAAATACGTGTCTAGGCCGACGAGGCTCAAGTTAACGCTGTAGAGTTTAGGCTCAGCCTCTCTCGGGACTGCGAGGTACAGCGTCGCCTGCAGGCTTTCACTGGGGTTTAAGCTGACGGCATCTACAACGTTGCCGGATGAATCCTTCACAACCCCATTCCACCCGCTCGGTAGATCGGCGTTCAACTTAGCCGTAAAGGGTACCGGGAGACTGTTCGCAAACCGCACCGGTATCTGCAGCATTCTCCCAGGGGTCGCGCGCAGGGACTTTAGCGGGGTGCTTATCAGATTGAGTGGCTCGTTTACGACTGTTACGTTTAGTTCTCTGACGTGCGTAATGAAGCCTGTGAAGCTGAGCTTTACTCGACACGTTGTTGTCTCCATGTAAGGGGTCTTGATCTGAAGCGTGAGGCTCTGTGCTTCACCGGGGCCTAGCAGGAGCCTGGTCACCCTCATGCCTCCAGCGTATAGCGCAACGTCGAGGTCGCAGCTCTTCTCGACGCTTACGGAGATGTTCTCTGCGCTAGCCCCCTTGTTGCTTAGAGAGACTGGGATAGATGCTGTGGACAGCACGGGCAGCTCGATTTGGGACGGTGTGAGCGAAACTGTCAGGCTGTAATCCATCACGATGTCGCCGAGATCGGTGTAGAGCGTCTGCTTGCCAATGGTAAAGGTGAGCACCCTATCCACGTAACCGGGCTTGCTCAGCCTTAAAGTGTAGGTACCCGATGGTAGCGCTAGCCAGAATCTCCCATCGGCGCCTGTGGTGGATCTGGCTACAACGTTGTTATTGGAATCGTACACGACGACTGTCGCACCATCGATGGGTAGGCCGTCCCGGTTCAGAACGGTACCAGCGACACCGATCGACGCTTGTGCTAGCACCAAAACTGCCAGTAGAATCGTCGTGATGGTAGTGAGTAACCCTACAGCTTTCATCGGCTTCCACGGTAGAGGAGCTTATATGCCGCTTGTGGACCTTAAGTCCATTTTCCACTTATATCTCAACGCCGAATGCCTCCGCGATTCTCAGTATCCTCTCGTACTCTCTGAGGAACTCCCTCCCCCTCTTAGTGATCCTGTACTTCACTTCCCTCCCGTCCTCTTCGCGCACGACGAGCTCCTTCTCAGCAAGCTCATCGAGGTACCTCATGAGGCGAGCGTAGGACAGGTTAGCCTCCATCATCAACTTCGTGATGTTTGCCTCTCCCGACTCCAGAACCCTCAAAATATCCGCTAGGATCCTCAGCTTTGTGCGTCTTTTCATCAAGCCCGCGCCACCCTGGCTGCGAGCGCGAGGAAGGATAGCAGACCGAAAAGGTAGAGAGCTTTGGATGCCACGAAGAGCTCCTCGCTACCGCTGATGACAGAGAGAGGGAGTAATACGTTGGAGAGCAGCAGCATCGCGAAGGCAACTACGGGCAAAATGGAGTTCGTCGATTTCGTTGAAAGGTGTACGCTCACCGCGTTGAGCAGTATGAACAGCGATAACGCGATGTTGACGAAGGCGAGGGTCAAGAAAAGGCCGCTCCACACCCTTTGCAAGGCGAACAGCGGCAGCAGGGGGATTAGGGCGGCTGTGGGCTCCGCCTGCCCCCTCGCGCAGCGCAACTGTGCAAGCTCCACAGCGTAGCCGACAGCTATGAGGAGCAGAGCTGCAGTCTGCAGAAGCAGGGGGGCGGGGCCGAAGCCGTGCGCCAGGAAGAAGGCGAGGAGGGGGGCTCTTGCCAGGAAGGCGGCAGCAAGCAGGAGTATCCTCGCGGTTTCTCCAGCGGCGAGGAGGCCGAAGCCCAGAAGGAAGAAAAAGAAGAGCTGGGAGCGCGTAAGCCTGTAAGCTCGGTATAGGAAGTAGCAGAGCAGGAGTAGCGCAAGCGTGGCCGCGCCATCTATCAGCATGAGCACCAGCGAGGCTAGAACATGCCACCTCAACGGCTGGACGGGTGGAGGCACGTTCTCCCCATCGAAGCGCTAGATTAACCTTTTCCCCTCAA
>JAVYQJ010000055.1 GCA_038731975.1 Thermofilaceae archaeon
GTGCTGGAGGTGCACGTAGGTAACCCGGCCGTCCGATTCTACCTTAAAAGGGGGTATAGGCCGAGAGGGTCTGTCGAGTGGCTCGGCGCTAGGTACCTGCTAATGGCTAAGCCCCTTCACTCCTAACGCGCGCAGCCTAAATGCTCAAAGGGCTTGGGCACCGAGCGAAAAGCCCGATGATTTGCCCATTCTCGACAAGCCCGGGCACTCAAGGAAAGAACCTTGAATGCGCTCTCCGCGTCGCCCACAGGGATTGAAGAGCTTTCTGCGCGCACTTTCGGTCTTCATTTATCGATAGCCTAATTTCCTCGCTGCGCACGCTACGCACGTGTCAGCTCTCAGCGACGCGTTGAGCACCATCGAGAGTCTAATCAGAGCGGTTGAGGAGCGCGTGTCAGCCCTGGCGCAGCCGATATCGGGCGAACCCTTCGAAAGAGTTGGGTTCATCGATGGGAGCTACGCGATGGACGAGAGGAGGGGTGTCTACGTGCTCGCTCTCTCCGCCGCATCCATCGTGGTGAACGGCGGCAGAATGGAGGGGGTTCTCAGGGGTAGCGCGAAACCCCACATCACGCTGCTCGCCCCCAAGAGCTACGCCGAGTCGAGGGCGAGCATGCTCATGTCCATCTTCGAGCTGCTCGGAGCAGTCGACCTGGTGCGGAGGGGTGTGGAAGCCGTCTTCCTGGACGGCAGCTACGTCTCAGAGATGATGGTCCCCTTCGGCCACGCGCGCGACGTCTACGAGCGGTTCAACCCCCTCTCCGCCGGAGTGAGAGCGGGCGCGCTGGATGAGTGGGGTGAAGCGTCCTCAAAGGCTGCCCTGGAGGCTGCCGCCGGCGAGCTTCCCGCTTCGCTAGCCGAGCTCCTGGAGAGGATCTACTCGCACTCGAACGGGGTCTACAGCGAGATATGCGGCGTAGCTCCGGACGTTAAGAGTAGGAAGGAGGCGCTCGACTTTGCCGTCGTGTACTGCGAGACGACCGCCTACCTGGCGCTCCTGAACCACCTCCTAGACGAGTGCGAAAGAAGGGGTGTGAAGCCCTTCTGGGTTGCGAAGGACGCCGAGAGCCGCTACATCGTCGAGAGGGAGGGCATACTCGGCTGGTTGAACGACCTGTCCCTCCTCGACTACGCGTGGAGGGATCGCGAGTCCGTGCACACGACCCTCAAGGGGGTGCCGATCCACAAGCCGAAACCCTGCGCGCTCTGGACCCCCCTCCTCGACGAGGTGTACGAGCGGTGGGGCGGGTACGGCGTCAGCTACTTCAAGTTCGGTAGAGCCGGTGCCGTGTCCCAGATGACGTACCCGCACTTCGTAGGGGAAGAGGACGTATCCGCCGCCCTCGCGACGCTCCAAGCACTGGCGGACCACAGGGGCTACCCGAGGCCCCTCAGCTACGTCCACCACATCGCCGTCCTGAACCCGGAGTTCGCGAAGCTGATCGCTGACGAGCTCTACAGGAGGGAGAAGAACCCCATCCTCAAGTCCATGCTGGCTCCCAGCGGTAGAGCCATGGCGGGTTTGAGGTGATGGGGATGATCGAGGTTGGGAGGGTCGTCACCGTCTACGGCCGCAGCCTCATCCGGTTCGCCGCCTTCGAGGACAAGATCCACCTGCTCCTGAAGCCGGGAGCCTACGTGAAGGTGGAGTGCAGCGGGTCCTGGGCCTACGCGATGATCGTCAGCTTCAACCTCCTCGACGAGCTGTACAGGCGGGGCAGGATCGTGGAGGAGCTCGAGGGCTACGCAGAGCTGAGGCCGGCCCGGAACGAGCTGATCGCGATGCTCGTGGGCCTCGAGGACGGCGGGACCATCAGGCGGGGCGTGCCGGAGCTCCCGAAGCCGGGGCAGAAGGTGTACGCGGCCGAAACTCGGGATCTGGCGAAAGTGACCGCGCAGGGCGACCTTGAGGTGGGTCGGCTCAGCTGCGACCCCAACGTCGTCTACACGCTGTCACTGAACATGCTCTGCTCCCGCCACTTCGCGGTGCTGGCTATGACGGGCGCCGGGAAGTCCAACGCGGTGGCCGTGATCCTCGCATCGATCCTCGAGAAGTACCCCTACTCGAGGGTGATCGTCGTCGACACCCACAACGAGTACGTCCCGCTCGCCAGCAGGTACCCGAGCGTCCGCGTCGCTTCTCCAGCCGGCAGGACCGCAAGGCTCGTGGAGGCCAGGTACGGGGTGAAACCGCTGCCCCTCGAAGTGCCCCTCTGGACCCTGGGGTTGGAGGAGGTGGCGGGCCTCCTCCGCCTCGACCCCTCCAAAGCCACGAAGCAGCTCATGTACCTGAGGAACGCGATGCAGGAGGCTCGTAGGGCCAGGTACCCGCTCGCGAGCGCCGACGACCCCATCTACTTCGAGGTGGGGGAGCTGCGGCAGCTGCTGGAGAGGCAGGCTAGAACGAGCCGGTACACGGACAGGTCGCTCGACGACCTGCTGCTGAAGATCGACATGCTCATCGACAACGCGGACTTGAGGTACGTGACGAGACCGGTTGAGAGCAAGCGGATTTACGAGGAGGTGGAGGGGGAGGAGCCGAGAAAGAGCGTTGAAGCCTACACGAGGATCTACGGTCGGCTGCTCGAGCCCGGTTTAACGGTGGTGGCGCTCGGCGGGCTGCCCAGCGACGCTCAAGCTTCGACGGCGGCCACGATCCTCAAGTCCGTCTGGAGGCTGATAACGGCTAGCGTGCTCGCGGGCAACCCACTGCCCACCCTCGTGATAGTCGAGGAGGCCCACAACTACGCCCCCCAGGGCCGCTGGAGCCCGGCCCGCGACATACTGGAGCGGATCGCGAAGGAGGGGAGGAAGTTCGGCATCGGCCTTGGGGTTGTGAGCCAGAGGCCCCGGGAGCTCTCCCAGACCCTACTCGCGCAGTGCGGAACGCTCATCGCGCTCAGGACGGCGAACCCCAGGGACCAGGAGTACATCCTCAGCAGCATGGAGGACGTGGTTGGCGAGATGGTGGAGGGCCTCTCAGGCCTAGCGACAGGCGAGGCCCTCATCTCAGGATCCGCGGCTCTCATACCGGCGGTCATCCGGTTCTACGACTTCCAGTCCAGGTACGGGGTCACGCTCGGTGGGAAAGACTTGGACTGGTCGGCTGAATGGAGCCGGCCTCCAAAGCCGATCGACCTAGCACCCTACCTCGTGGGCGAAGAAAGGGAAGAGGTTGAAGCAGGGGAAGAGGGGGAAGCCGGAGCAGAGAAGAGCCGTTTGCTCGAAGAGTTCTTCTAGCCATCCATTATACCTTGATTGACCAGCCCCTACACTCGACAGCGACCCCCGAAGTTGGTAGGAGCTCCACGCCAGCGGGAACACAACCCAGGGCTAGGGAGCAAAAACCATCCCCTCCGCCCTCCCTCGGCATCCCTTTCACCTCTACAAGTCATCTGCTAAGAACTTTGGGGCGGAAGGCTTCGTTCGGCGAAAAACGTTATGTTTAGCGCAAGTTTACGCTCCTTGACGGTTGAGGCTTAGAAAGGTTAAAAAGCCTTGAGAGTAAGTAAGGTTGGGAGTATGAGAGTAAAAACGAGCCTGCTCCTCGACGAAGCTTTGTGGAGGTTGTTTAAGGCTAGAGTAACGAAGGAGAGGGGTTTGAGGGGGCTTAGCGAGGCGGTGGAGGAGGCGATAAGGGAGGAGCTGTGCGACATCGAAGTTGCTGAAGCGCTATTGAAGTTGGCTGGGGAGGAGATTGCCGCGCTTGACGTGGAGCCCGTCAAGCCGCTCATAGAAACCTCGGCCGCTCAAGCTGTGAGAGAGCTGAGGGAGTCCAGGTTGTGAAAGTTTACCTCGACTCGAGCGCGATCGTCAAAAGGTACGTAGAGGAGAGGGGTAGCACTATCGTGCGGAAGGTCTACAGAGAGGCGTACAGTGGGAGTGCAACCCTGACGGTATCAGCTTGGAACATTGGTGAGGTTCTTGGAGTCTTCAACAAGTATCGCAGGAGGGGGTGGCTGAGCGAGGAGGGCTACACCGAAGCTCTACGAACCTTCGCCAGTGAAACATCGAGGCTCATCAAGCTTGGCGTAATGAGCTTAGTTCCCGTTAGAACGAGCATCCTGATCGCCTCCTGGAGCCTCACCCTGAAGCACAACATCTACCAGGCCGACGCCCTCCAGGTAGTATCGGCGAAGCACGCGGGAGCGGACATTTTCTACACGGGAGACAGGGAGCTGGCTAAAGTCGCATCGAGTGAGGGGCTCAGAGTCGTGTGCCTGGAGGACTAACAGCTGCCATCAGCAAGTCAGTCCGTGAAGCGAATGCCGCGTCACAGCCGAGGCAGAGATCCGATATGGGTCAGCCGTATAAGCTTAGCAAGCTTCGAGAGAGAAGCATCTAACCTCACCTCTAGGAAACACTACGCATGGTGCTTATATTGATTACGATTCTTTTAGTCATACCAACTTACAGATCTCCTTCCAGAATGGAAAAGCTCAAGAATTTCCTTTTTGTTCATACACCAATATCATCCAGCATTCAAAGGTTTCAGCACT
>JAVYQJ010000056.1 GCA_038731975.1 Thermofilaceae archaeon
TCGTGGTCGTACCTGACGACTCTGACGAAGTACCCTAAAACGATGAAGTTGATGATGGGGATCACGTTCAAGACGATGAGCAGCAGGAGGTTACCGATGTCGCGCGTCAGTTTAACCATGAAGCCGAAACTCCTCGAGGCTATCTCGCCTACATCCCTGGTTTGAATGCTCACGATTTTTCTATGAAAAAACTCTGCTATTTAAGCATGTCTACATCGAATTGATTCACATAAAAGAAAAATAAATTTAAAACTTTAACGGCTATCTTTTAAGATTTTTCAATTCGATTTTTGCCCCTTTGTAAATTACGCTCGCGTCTGGGTCCTTCACCTCTGCCAGTCCCACTCCCCTCCCCTCCTTGACGATTACAACGTTCAGCTTCAGCTCGGGCAGCTCGTAAGCCCCCCTCTTTTCACCCACGATGAGACTAGCCTCGGGGTCGCGCCACGCGATGGGGACGAGCGCGTAAACGCCCTTCTCGTAATCGTAGGTTTCACCATCATCATCGTAGAGCTCGAAGCGCCCATCGCTACCCGGGTAGATTCTCAGCTCCAGCCTATCCACCCTCTCCGTCGAAGACTGCAGGCCGGGGGGTGCCAAGGGGAGGATTGCGCCGGCTCTCACGAAGACCGGTATCCTGTCGAGGGGGCTCGGCACCCTCACGTACCTGCCCCCACTATATGATTCCCCTGTCCAGAAGTCGTACCAGAGCCCGCTCGGCAGGTAGACGTCCCTCTCGTAGGTGGAGGGCGTGGTCACCGGCGCGATCAAGAGGAAGGGCCCAAACATGAACTCGTCGTCGACTTCCAGCGCCTCGGGATCGTCGGGGAAGTCCATCGCCAATTGCCTCATCATCGTGTAGCCCTCGCTGTGCACCTTCCATGCGAGCGAGTAGATGTAGGGTAGGAGCCTGTACCTGAGCTTGATGTAGTCCACCAGGATCCGCTCAACCTCCGGGCCAAAGCGCCACGGCTCCTTCGGGAAGTAGGTCCCGTGAACCCGGAAGATGGGACAGAAGACACCCCACTGGAACCAGCGAACGAAGATCTCCCTGTACCCCTCGCTGTCCGGGCTACCGCTGAAGAAGCCGCCGATGTCCGTGCACCACCAGGGCAGCCCGCTCAAGCAGTAGTTGAGGCCAGCCCACACCTGAGCCCTGAGCGTCGTCCAGTCGCTCGTGATGTCGCCCGACCAGTTGATCACACCG
Source organism: Thermofilaceae archaeon (assembly GCA_038731975.1). Lineage (NCBI taxonomy): Archaea > Thermoproteati > Thermoproteota > Thermoprotei > Thermofilales > Thermofilaceae > Thermofilaceae archaeon. Next base: position 1,208 of record JAVYQJ010000056.1, read on the forward strand.
TACCGCTGGATGCCGGCGAAGCCGGAGCGGGTGAGTATGAGGACTCGCTTGTTGCTCTCGCTCCTCTGCCCCTCGTAGACAGCCTTGGCTTCCAGCAGCGGCCAGAGGTTCAGGTACTTGAACATCCTCCCCCCGTTGACCTTGAGCTCGCGCTGCCAGCTGGCGTAGACGAGCATCGGCTTCACCTCCGGCTCCGTTGCGTCGAGCCAGTAGCCGTCGATACCGATTCGGAAGAACGTGTCCCTGATCTTCTCCCAGAACCACCTTCGAGCGGCCTCACTGAACACGTTCACAAGCCCCGTGCCCGGCACCAGGTGGCCGAGCTCCTCAGCCTCCCTCCTGATCTCCGTCTCCTCCCCGAAGAACGGCCAGATCGAGATCGCTATCCTCGCGCCCAGCTCGTGGATTTCCTTCACCATCTTCTCCGGGTCCGGGTAGTTCTTCTCGTCGAACTTGAACGCGTTCCACCCGTACCTGCCCCAGTACTGCCAGTCCTGCACGATTATGTCAAGTGGGATACCGCGCTTCCGGAACTCGCGCACCACCGATACGATCTCGTCCTGAGTCATGTAACGCTCCTTCGACTGCCAGAAGCCGAACGCGTACTTCGGCAGGAGGGGTGGAGCGCCGGTCAGCCAGCGGTAGCCCGCGATAACCCTGTCGAGGGAGGGACCGAGGATGAAGAAGTAGTCGAGCGCGTCACCCGCCTCGAACCATACTCTGAGCCTGCCACGCTTGAACTCGAGGACGCCCATCGAGTAGTTGTCCCACAGTAGACCGTAACCCCTGCTGGAGACCATGAAGGGCACTGCGATGTCCGTGTTCCGCTGCGCGAGGTAAACGACCCTGCCGGCGTAGTTCAAGCCCGTGTGAGCGCTGTAGCCGGCGTGCTGGCCCAAACCGAAGATCGCCTCTCTCTCCTCGAGGGAGAACTCCTGTTTGAGGCTGTTCGTCTCCTCGCCCAGCACCTTCACCCTCCTGAGCTCGCGGTCCCGCTCGAAGAGCGAGCCACCACTCCACCTGAACTCGATGGTGCAGAACCTCCTGTCGAGGATCACTTCTAGCTCGCTGGTGCGCACCACCGTGCAGTCGTCGATCTCTTCGACCTTGAACGGGGTTGCACCCGGCTCCCTCACCACGACGAAGCTGCGCGCCGGAGCTACGCCAGGCGGAGAGTGGATCACCCTCACGATGTTGGGGGCGTAAACCGTAACGCGCGTAACGTACGGCCCCAGCTGGACTTCAACCGTCATGCTCCTTCACCCCGCTATCCCGGGGGCGTCAAAAACGGTTACTCTGGAGTGAGCTCACCCCGCTTCAGCCTGGCACGGTCGCCGAGCTGCATTATCACGAGCTTCGCGCCGATGTTCCAGGCTGAGAGGATCAAGCCGAGCAGCCTTGGATCCTCGCGCGTCGCCTTCCAGATGTCGTAGTGGATCGGCACGACAGCCCGCGCCCTGAGGTCCTCGACCGCTTTCGCGGCTTCGCACACCGTCATGTAATCCCTACGCCCGCGCGCGGACCTGCCGATGCTGATGAAGGCCACGTCGATCGCGTAAAGATCGCCTATCTCGGCTAGACCGGGGAAGTACGGGGTATCCCCGCTGTGGAAGAGGCTGCCGCCGGGCGTTTCGAGCAGGTACGTGACAGCGCTCTCGGCGTTTCGATCATCGGAGGGGAAAACCCGTAGCGTGCAGTCGTTGATCTCCAGCGAGTCGCCGGGCTTCACTTCGACGACTGTGGCCTCCACCCCTTCCGCTCTCAGCCAACCCCTGACTCTGCCGACGGAGGAGCGAGGCCCGACGAAGGTGGCCCTCGTGCTCCTCAGGATAGGTATGACCGTGTCTCGGTGGCAGTGGTCGTCGTGCTCGTGCGTTGACAGCACGGCAGTCGCCTTCCTCACCTCCGTCGGGTCGATGGGCACGGCTATCATGCGCAACCACTCCCTCGACGGAGAACCGCCGAAGTACGGGTCGATGTAGATCAGAGACTCGGCCGTCTTAACAGCTAGACCCGCGCCACCCAAGAACCAGACCACAGCTTCACCAACCGGTACCTCAAGCCCCTCGATTTCGTCCAGGAGCAGGCGCTGCCACACAGCGCTGCCATCGAGAAGCCAGAAAAATAGCTTGCTGTCAATAGAGCTCGTGGAAGGGGTGAGGCTCTCCCCTAAGCTTGCCGCCGTTACAGCGTTGCTCTTCGCTTCGGTGCTGATACTCGCGTGGCAACACTATTATACGGGCTCGAGTGCTGGTCGAGGTGTGACAGCAGGGAAAGGTGCGGGTGAGGTTCGACCCGCGAGTCTGCGCGAGCTGTTGAGCTCTCTTTCGCTGGAGGAGAAGGCGAGCCTCGTCGTCGGTTGGGGTCGTTCACGTAGGCTGCCGGGATCGGCTGGCGAAACGCGGCCGGTCAGGGTCCCCTCCATCGTCACCGCCGATGGGCCCAGCGGGATCAGGATTGAACCCCAGCAGGACCGCTGGTGGTACGCGACGTCTTTCCCCGTCCCCACGATGCTGGCTGCGACTTGGAATCCAGAGCTGGTTGAGAGGGTTGGCCGAGCGATGGGGGAGGAGGCCAGGGAGTACGGGGTCGACGTCTTCCTCGCCCCTGGAGTCAACATCCACCGTCACCCGCTCTGCGGCAGGAACTTCGAGTACTTCAGCGAGGATCCGCTCCTTAGCGGTATCATTGGAGCGGCGTACGTCAAGGGCGTGCAGTCCGCCGGCGTGGGCGCTACGCCGAAGCACTTCGCAGCCAACGAGCAGGAAGTCAACCGGGTAATCGTTGACACCATAGTTTCTGAAAGGGCATTACGCGAGATCTACTTGAAGCCCTTCGAGATCGTCGTGAAGGAGGCGAAACCCTGGGCGATAATGGGCGCCTACAACAAGCTGAACGGCAAGTACTGTGTGCAGAACGAGTGGCTCCTTACGAGGGTGTTGAGGGAGGAGTGGGGCTTCGAAGGCCTCGTCATGACCGACTGGGGGGCTGGCGACAACCCGGTGGAGATGATCAAGGCGGGGACCGATTTGATCATGCCGGGAAGCGACGAGATCGTCGCGAGGCTCGTAGAGGCCGTAAGGAGGGGCGAGCTGAAAGAGGAGGAGCTGGATAGAGCCGCCGCTAAGGTTCTCGAGCTTGTGGAGAAATCGCTCACCTACAGGGGCTACAGGTACTCGAATCAGCCTGACTTGGAGGGTCACGCGAGGCTTGCCTACGAGGCTGCTGCTGAAGGTGTTGTGCTGCTCAAGAACGACGGCGGAGCACTCCCGCTGAAGGAGGGAGCCAG
>JAVYQJ010000057.1 GCA_038731975.1 Thermofilaceae archaeon
TCGTGCCTTCTGAAGCCCTCTAGCATGTCCTGCCTTAACTTGGCTAGCTCCTGCAGGGTTTCTTTCATCTTCTGCAGAAGTTCTTCATAGCCGAGCAGACCAGCTACCGTCAGCCTGAACTCTTCATCCTCCTTTAGTAACTCCAGGAGTCGCTTCTTCAGCAAAGCCTTTGACATCTGTACCTCCAGGGTTCTGTCGCTATTAAAGCTATTCGCGACAACCGATGACCCGGAAACTCGGGGGCGAGCTGCCGGAGGGTTCGTTAGTTACCCCGACCGTGTAGATGAGGACCGTGTTCAGCTGCGGGATAGAGCTTAAAGAGCACTTCGCAGGCTCTTTGGGTGGTTTTAGGGTCTCTTCACGGCATTCGAAGGGAAAAGGCTAAGTGCGGCCGCGTTTTCGTAGCGCCGTGGGCCTAGTCCACGTTGAAGCTGTTGTCAAGAAAGGTTGTGTAGCGCTACCGGTTAAGCTGCTGGTCGATTCAGGCGCGACTTACACCGTGCTTGAGCGCGACGTTTGGGAGAGGTTAGGTTTGGAGAAGATGGGGGATGTCGAGCTCGTTCTCGCCGGCGGAACGACTATTAAGCGAGGTGTCTCAGAGGTGCTGATCGAGCTTAAAGGCTACGGCGAGTAGCACACTCCCGTGATCTTAGGCGAGAGTGAGGATGAAAACATCCTTGGTACCGTCACGCTGGACATCTTCGGCTTGGTGCTCGACCCTCTCCGCAGGGAGATCAGGCCAGCCCGTTTGCTTATGAAAGAGCTCCAGGCGCGCCGTACTCCAGCCTAGCCGCTGAGAACACCCTCCGGATCCCGCAGAACCGGAAGAGCGCTCGCAAGGCTCTCTCGGCTCCTTGAGCAGCGGCTCAGCGCATCCTTCCAGGGTGGGCGTGTGGAGGGGCAGGTGCGACCCTGCAGCGCGCTGCCAGCTCTAGCTGCGAGCGCTCAGCAGAGCTATACCGGTGCACCAGATCTTAAGCACGCTCACCTCCGCGGCGCGGTGAGGTTCAACCCTCCCAGGACTGCCAGCGAGGGGGAAAAGCCTGCGGAAGCTCACCGAGGGGGGTGGCTCGCCCTGCCCGGCTCTCCGCTCCATATTTCCGCGCGAAGCTTCCTCGAGTGCCGACCCGCTCGGGAAGCTCGCGCTTAGACTGCAGCGGCTAGCTGCGGCTCAGCCGGCCTAAAGTACTGCTCTGGTGTCGCAACCTCGAAGGGGTAGCGGCCCGAGTAGTGCCTCGTGTTCCACGTGACGAGGAGCTCGACACCGTTCTCCTCGAGGATCCATCCGATCAGCGCGTCGACGAGAGGGCTTCTGCGGGCTGCTACGTACTCCAGCGCTCGAGCGACAAAAACCGGCTGGTCGGGCCAGCTCCTCCAGTAGAGCACTTGGAAGTCCCTTCTCCTGTGCAGGAGGTTGAAGAGCTCTCTCGCCTTCACCCCGCTCTGCGCAATGCTCATCAAGCTGGCGAGCTCTAGCGCGTTAACCGCGGTAGTCGCCTTGAGCTGGTCGGAGTCGACGACCGCTATTAGCGTGCTCGAACCTCGAGTCCCACCTGAAGATGAAGTAGACTGCCAGCACGTCGGTGTCAACGGCGATCAAAGCCTCACCCTTAGCCTGCGCAGAACCTCGGAGACATCGTCTGTCCCGAAGAAGGCAGCAATCCTCCGCCTCGCCTCCTCCACGTCGACTTCAACCAGGCTTCCTGGACCCAAGCTCCTTTCAACGCGGCCGGCAACGTACCCCTCGATGAGCGCCAACCCCTCACCCAGCACGCTGTAAGCGCTTAAGACGCGGCGAATCCCTTCAGCGACAGCTTCGCTCCTTGAGCGGAAAATCCCCGCTTCAACCAGCCTATCCAGCGCGGCAACCACGCTTTCGGGAACCTTCACCTGCGGGAGCACACTCCTCCTACCCATCGGTATGAAACAAGCATATCCGGTGTTAAGTGCACTACCGGCGCCGCGCAGACCCGCGGGGCTCGCCGAGTGCGGACACCTTCCGAAAAACGGTAGTGTGAGCACGACCCAGCCCCCCGCGGCCCCAGAAGCTTTGTACAGCACTGTGCTTCCGATGCGAGCCCTCCGGCATCCCGCAGACACGCTGAAAGTGCGGCGCAAGCCTGCGCGGCGGGTACCGTTCTTGAAGCACTAGTCAGGAGTGGGGGTGCCGGCGGCCCAGCCCCATCAATGTGGCCTCGGCAGCAAGCGACCCCCTCCGCGTAGGAGGCTGGGCGGGGCTAGTACCTGCAGCTACTGCAGCTGCTTCAGCAGCCTCGCTATATCGTCCAGGTACTCTTTAACCTTCTCTAGCTCATACTCCGCAAGCTTTAGGTTAGAGGAGTAGAGGCTGTAGCGGAAACGGTTGAGGTACGAGAGCCTAGCAGCATACCTATCCCTGATCCTCAACCTAGCCACCTCGGGGAAGCTGGTCTCGAGCTCCACGAGGACTCTATCCTCCTCCCAACTGCTGGGCAGCTTACCCTTCAGCATGAGAACTAAGGCTTTAGTCGCCTGCTCCACAGCACCCGACGCCTTCTCAACTGCAACCGCGATCCTCACCCAACCGCCCTCCCCCACGCCAGACTCGAACTCCCTCACGGCTTCCCTGTATAGCCTGCGCGCTGACTCAAGGAGTGCCACCGCTCTCTCAGCCACGGTCTCCGCCACGTCACACCACCTTTTCGCCGAACTACCAGCTAAGCCTTGGGGGCTCCCACGGCTTTAAGCACTTCGCGAAAAAGATCCCTAGCCTCTAGAAGCTTCGATAAACCTTCAAAATGGGCTCTCCTGGCGACAGGGGCCTGGTGGAGCGGGGAGCTTGAGGCTTAGGAAACAGCTGCTATCTCACTTTGAGGCGTAGGCTCGAAGGAGCCACAGCTGCTGCGGGTTGAGCGGGGATGCGGGGAAGCTATTGTCGATAGGAACCTGTCCACTAGCTTCGATCTGCACTAATGCTCCTTGATGTCCGCCCAACTGGCGATCGAGTTAGGCGTAAACGGTGTTCAATAGGACCCGCTCCACGCTCTCCCACCTGCTAAGGTCTACCTTTAGCTCCGGCTGACTATCCGCCAGCCTCACCAGAAGCACGTCCGAGTGGAAGCCTGCGTGGGCGATGAAGTCCCGATCAAACGTGCCTTCCCGGCTGTCAGCCACCCCCTCAGGCCCCCTGTAGCTCGAGTACGGTTTCCACTCCCGATCGAGGCGGCTCTTCAGGTAGCTGAGCTTCGAGAGCTCCCTATCGATGAGCCTGACGATTATGCGGGAGCCCTTGACGAGCTGCTTGAGCCTAAGCAGTTCGTCGAAGCTCACGGTACACTCCTCCAGCGAGCACCGGTCAGCCTGGCCTAGAAGCTTGCGCGCGCCGGTTAGGACAGCATGGGCGTTGAGTAGGGCGCGGAACCCCTCGCTCAGCCTAGCTCTGCTCTCAACGGTCACAGCTGAGCCCTTCCAGTACACGGTTCGGGCTTTCCGCCAACCCTCAACGGCCGCCTCAATGATGCGCTCGAGGTCCTCGGGTGAAGTAGTCTTCGCGAGAACTGCCAGCTGGACCAGTGCGCCAAGCCTATAGGCGCCGAGGATGCAGAGCGCGCTCCTAACGACCCGCCGAACCTCAGCCCGAGCTTCCCCGAGGACCCTCTCATCGGTCAGGACCTTCTCGACCTTTGACGCCTGATACCCCACGAAGCGGGCCAGGTCCCACGGGTTCACGCGAAACTCGCGCACAATGTTGTAGCCGAGCTCCGGCGGAGACACGCTCGGGTCGATTGGCTCGCAAGGGTTGCTGGGGTTTCTACCCAGCTTGGAAGCCTGGGGGCCGAGTTGGGGGTAGGGGTCGGCCTGGTACACCCTCAACTCCACGGTCTGCGCCAGGGCTGCCGCGAGCATCGCCGCAGCCTCCTGCGCTGCGTCGAGGGCGAGGGTTGGCATGTAGTTCACGCCGTGGCTGATGTCGAGGGCGATGCGGGTAACGCTTCCGCACGCCGCCTTGAGGGCTCTCGTGTAGAGAGAGTAAGTGTAGAGGAGGCGGAAATCCCCTAGATCCGCCTTAAACGTGTACTGGCGCCCATCCTTCACCGCCCTCAAGATGCCGGGCAGCACCTCGACTTCCGCCTCCACGCCGCACAGGTGCTTCCGCACGTACTCCACCACCGCGCGCCTAAGCTCGGAGTAGTCGGACGTTTCGCACTCAGCCTCGGCGGCGAGGCTATCTACTACCGCAACGAGCACCGGCATCCGCGGCTTCTCAAGCTTCTGCAGCATCCCTAGTGTTGAGAAACCCGTATCGCTCAATCCTCCATTCACGTAGTTAGCCAACCTCCAGGAAGCCGGGTTACCCCAAGTCGTAG
>JAVYQJ010000058.1 GCA_038731975.1 Thermofilaceae archaeon
ACGGGAGCGAGGAGGAGATCCGCGACGCGCTGGTCGAGAACCCCCACTTGATCAAGGAGGGCTTGAAGCCGGTTGAGATCGAGAGGAGGACGCGCGCGGGCTTCATCGACGCGCTCTTCACCGATAGCGACGGGAGGCTCGTGGTCGTTGAGGTGAAGAAGGGGGTGGCTGGCGCCGATGCAGTGGTGCAGCTTAAGCGGTACGTTGAGGCGCTGAAGCGGGAGCTGGGCCGCGAGGTCGTGGGCATCCTCGCGGCCGAGAAGCTGGCGAAGGGGGCTCAAGCCCTCCTCGCCAGAGAGGGGCTGGAGTTCAGGAGGATCGACCCGAAAGTACTGCAGAAGCTCAAGCGAACCGGAAGGCTTATCTAGGACTCCTCGAGCGGCGCAGACCGTAAGAGTTGATTTAAATGGGGATTCGCGAGAAGATCGGTTTGATTAGGGGGTACATCCCCGCCGACGACGCGACAGTCGAGGCTTTTTCAGACCTCCTCGAGAAGCAGGCCCAACTGAAAACCCGGTACGCTGAAACTCTATCACGCGTCGATGTGAAAAGCCTCGGAAGAACGATCGCCGAGGGTAAGCCGGCAGCATCCGAAGCTGGGATCTGGCTGACGGAGGAGGAGATCGCGGAGGGCGTTAGAGCGGTTGCAAGCGTGATCGGTGAGAGGATCCCCCGGGAAGCGGAGAAGATCAGGAGCGTGCTCGACGCAATCGGGGAGGGCAAGCTGAACTTGAGAGAGCTGGCTCAAGCCCTACTGAGGGGCGAGTTGAGCGAGGCGGAGATCGCTGCCGAGCAGGCCGGCGTGGACCCGGCCGTCCTCGGCTCCCTCGTCGCGTGGTCCCTGCAGCCCGCCTACGCGGCGCTGTCGGAGGCCGTAACGAGAGAGGCTGACTTGAGCGGCTGGAGCACCGGTAGGTGCCCCGTCTGCGGCAGTTACGCCGCGCTCGGCTTCATCGACCGGGAGGGGGCTTTCCACCTGAAATGCCAGTTCTGCGGGACGGAGTGGGGCTACCCGAGCGGTAAGTGCCCGTTCTGCGGTAACGACGAGTCCGACCTCATCAGCGTGATTGACCTGGGCGAGGGTAGACCACTGCTGCTCGACATCTGCCACGTGTGCGGGGGCTACTGGAAGGTTGTTGACGAACGCCTTTCCACCGTTGACGTGCCGAGGGACCTGTACGACCTTTGGACGCTGATCCTCGACGCGCTGGCCAAGAGGTTCGCGGGCCGCTAGATCACCGTTTAAACCCCCTTTTTCCCATCTCTAGCGTGGGTCTAGAAGGGGGGTTGAGCAGGAGGGAGAGGGTTTTAACCGCGCTGCGGCACGAGGAGCCCGATAGGGTCCCCATCGATCTGGGCGCGATGGCCTCGACGGGCATCCACGCGGTAGCGTACGCAGCCCTCAAGCGCCACCTGGGTCTGAAGGGAGGGGTCGTACGCGTTTACGACGTCGGGCAGCAGCTGGCTGAGCCGGAGAGGGAGGTGCTCGAGCTCTTCCACGTGGACGTCCTCGACATCACTAGGAGCCTAGAGCCGTGCGGACCAGACGAGAGGAAGTGGAAGCCCTGGGTGTTGCCTGACGGTACTCCGTGCGAGATACCCGACTGGTTCAACCCTCAGCCGGACGGGAGGGGGGGCTGGGTGGTGAAGGATGCGTCCGGCACCGTGGTTTCGAGGATGCCAGCCGGGGGCTTCTACTTCGGCGGAGTGGATAGCTGGCACGGGAGGCCTCCGCTCGCTGACGTCAGGAGCCCCGAGGACGTGGACGGTTACAACTGGGAAGCCCACAGAGTGAGCGACACGCGCGTGGAGTGGCTGCGCAGAAAGGCCGAGCACCTCTACAGGTTCACCGATTACGCGCTGATGTTCTCCACCTACATGGGCTTCCACGAGTGGGGTCAGGGCCTGCGTGGGTGGAGCACGTGGCTCGCCGACCTAGTGCACAGGCGGGTTCTAGCCCATAGGATCCTGGACCGAATGCTCGAAGTGAACCTCTACAACTTGAAGAAGTACGTTGAAGCTTTGAAGGACTACGTTCAGATCATCGAGTTCGGGGACGACCTGGGCACGCAGCTGGGGCCCCAGATACCTCCGAGGGTTTACCGGGAGATGCTGAAGCCCTACCACGAGGAGCTTTTCCGGTACGTGAAAAGGCACTCGAGGATGTTCGTCTTCCTCCACTCCTGCGGCTCCATTTACGCGCTGATACCCGACCTCATCGACGCGGGCGTCGACGTGCTCAACCCCGTGCAGATCTCGGCGAGGGACATGGAGCCGGAGAAGCTGAAGCGAGAGTTCGGCGAGCAGGTCACCTTCTGGGGTGGCGGCTGCGATACCCAGAGGGTGCTACCCTTCGCCACTCCAGCGGAGGTCGCTGAGCACGTCAGGAGGAACGTGGAGACGTTCAAGCCTGGCGGAGGCTTCGTCTTCGTCCAAGTCCACAACATACAACCCCGCGTCCCACCCGAGAACATCGTCGCCATGTTCAAAGCTGCCTTCGAGCACGGCTGGTACGCCCGATCCCCTTGAAGCGTCGGGGAAGCACGGCATGGCAAGCGTCATCCCACTCCCCACCTTCTCAGCACATGTACGAGTGCCCGGCACAACATTGTTGAGGGCTGAATCCCGCATTCACCGTAAATCGAGTTTGTTCATCGTGGTGCTTATAACGCATCCTTGAGTAGGCTAGTATGTGGAGCAGGAAAGAGGATTTCCAGTCGTATCGATAATCTCCACGCTGGTTCTAGCTCTCATCGTGCTACTCTTCTCCATCTCCGGCGCGGAGCCCGAATTTGCTTCCATGGTTTTGAGCGCTGCGGCTTCTGTCGCCGCGCTGTCGGCAGCGCTCGTGAGCGCCCAAGTCCTTATCGCGAGGGGCTTTCTACTGGACCCGCTCGCAGGCTTAGCTCTGCTCTACGCTGTGCCAGGATTCCTGCTCGCTTCAGCGGGTTGGGCTCTCGACGCTGCGAATGTCCACTTTCAGCTGGGCCCTCTGGAGCTCAGCAAGTGGCTCTGGTACTCTTCCGCGCTACTCATCATGGTCGCACTGTGGGAGCTCGGGGCCACAGTCCGCAGGCTGGCTGGCCTAAAGCGCAGTGAAGCGCTAGTCGCCGTCGGCCTGCCGTTGGCGTACGCGGCCGCGCTAGCTCTCATCGCCGCCTGGTCCGCAGCACCCCTCGTGAGGATCGCGGAGACGCTCGCCGCCTCAGTCCTCCTAATGCTATCGCTCTTAGCCCTCTTGCCAATCCGGAGGAAGCGGTACTCGTGGGGATTGACGCTGATGGCGGCGGGATCAGCCACCTTTACGACGGCGGTCCCTCTTGTGTCGCTGCTCGCACCGTCGGTCTACGCACCCCTCCCGATAGCACTCTACACGCTCTCCTTCATCTTCGCAGCTTCCGGCGTCTACGTTTACGGCGGAGAAAGCGTCCTCCTCCGCTGAAACCCGCCGCTACGGCTTTCCGAATCTCGAAAGGTACAGAAGGATTTTACCGAGAAAGCAGTATGCCCTCAGGCTTCACATCGATGAGCGCTCCCGTTTGGCTTCGGCACCGAGCAGTTCTTTGGCGAAGGCTACGCTCTGATCCCAGTCGATGATGCGGAAGAAGCTCGGGCATTTAGCTTCGATCAGCTTCGCGGCTTCTGAGGGTGGCAAGTCGAGTTTGCCGAGGAAGCCGCAAACCCCCCTGCTGCCGAGGGGCCTCCACATAGCGATCCAACCCCCCGCGGCTCCCACGAGGTTGAGGATTGTCTGGAACGCCCCCTCGTACATCCCTGAGACGAAGAAGAGAGTATCTACTCCTGCTGGCGCGATCACCTTGTAGAAAGCGTCGGCCCCCGGTGCTTCCGTAACTTCTGCCCAAACTAAACCCTTATCGTCCAGCACCTCCGTCTTAACGCGCGGCCCATGTCCCACGAATAGCCTCCAGAAGGCCCCGCCGATCATCTCAGCGTAGCCCGCAACCCCGTGAGGGTCGTCCTTCCCCGGCCAGAATTTCATCAGCGACGCTAGGGACGCTAAGTTCGTGACAGCTAGACTGCCCGCCCAAACACCCTGCCTAAACAGCTCCTTGCACGCGGAAACCTCATCCCCCTTC
>JAVYQJ010000059.1 GCA_038731975.1 Thermofilaceae archaeon
TTTTTAGTAGAAAATGCCGGGAAGGCTTATGAGTAGAGTTTCCTCGCCGCAGCGGTTGAGGCGTACGTGCGGCTTGATGGTGCTAGCCATCACTGCCTTAGCCTTAGCGTCGGTTAGGACGGTCCTTGTGGGTGGGGAGGTGGCTGGCTGGGACCACTCCTTCCACTTCACTAACGCGTACCTCACCTACTTCTTCTTCATGGCGGATGGGCACCCTATCGGCTACGACCCTTGGCACATGTACGGGTGGCCTCCAAACCTCTACTATAACCCGGGGACAACGCTGTTCGTAGCGTTCACCCACAGTATCCTCTCGCCCCTGCTCGACATGAAGTCAACGTACAGCCTCTGCGTCGCGCTCAGCTACGCGCTGATGGCCCCCGCCGCTGCAGCCCTCGCGCACGCGCTAACCGGATCCCCCCTCGCCGCCGCTACGGCCGCCTTAGTTGCGGTCACCGTCTTCGATGAGGAGAACTCTTGGACGGATGCCGGCTGGCGCCAAGTGTACTACATCGGGATGTGGCCCCAGCGGTGGGGGATTGTGACCGGGTTGGCATCGATCGCCCTCCTAGTGTACGCTGCTAGAAGGCGCGGCTTCGAGGCTCTCCCGCTGCTAGCAGCCTCCTCCCTGCTCATGGCGTGGTCCACCCTCGCCCACGTGATGATGGGCGTTGCCACAGCCGTTTCTGCCGCGGTTTTTACCCTCTTTGAAGCTTTTAGGGCGATCTCCCGGCGCTCTTACAGGGATGGTGGAAGGGTCATTGCGCTCAGCGCTTTGTGGCTGCTCTGGTCTCTAGCTCTACTTGCCTTCTGGCTCGTCCCCCTGCTTGAGACGAACGAGAGGTACCACGGGCTTCGAACGCTCACCTGGGAGGTTGGGCCGGGGATCGTGTTCACGATTCTAGCCTCCTACCCCGCCTACCTCAACGTGCTGGCCCTCATAGGCCCACTGCTGATCACCGTTAAACGGAGAAGGCCCATTCCTTGGATCCTCTATGCAGCTTGGGTTGCTCTGACCGCCGCGGCCGTCGCGTCCGCCGGCGGAGCTTTACCGCGCGAAGCCATGGGTACATTCACCCTCCTCTCGCTCTGCTCAGCCCTACCCCTGTACTCCCAGTCTGGCGGCGAGGGGAGCCTCATCATGCTGCCCACGCTAGCTTTGCTGCTACTCTGGCTAGCTACGGGACCGAGGACTTACGTGATCCTGCTACCCGGTGCGAGGTTGAGCTTTGAGAACCTCCCCGTCATTGAGTGGTTTGGGTACGGCAAGTTCGCGGGGTATGCCCGCTACATCCTGTTGATCAGCTTCTCAGCCACGGCTGCCGCGTTCATCTCGAAGGCTGCGGAGTGGGTCCATCGTAACCCCACTCAGGATCGCTGGGTTGCAGCCCTAGCTGTGGCTTCGCTGGCGGTTGCCGGGCTTTACCTGCCGGCTCTCTCTGGAATGCTCAGGAACACCGACTTGATCACCCACTCAAAGAAGTTCAGGTTCATCGAGGAGTTCCCCTTGTACAGCAACGTGAGCGACTTCATCTCCGCCCTATCAATCCTGGGGTTGAGCAGTAACACGTACCTGCTCGTGCAGGACCTCAGCGACAACTTCGCTGATTGGGTCATCTTCTGCCACAACCACTTCGTCTACGAGTTCCCCCTCTACCTAGGCGTCCCCATTGTAGGAGGCATCGTCTGGACCCGCTACGTGACGCAGCCCATCTCAACGACGGAGTACTCGAGGCTCTTCACGGTCGATATCGGCTACTGGGCGCAGAACGTGGAGACGTTCCACCGGATGCTCAGTGAGCTTGGGATCTCCTACGTTGCGACCTTCGACTGGAGGCTCAAGGAAGCGCTCAGGTCCAGCCCCCTCTTCGAGGAAGTGGTATCCGTGCCACCCTACACGCTCTTCAGGACGAGGAGCTTCCACCCGATAATCACGGTGGAGGGGGCTGAGGTGAGGGATGTCGTCATTCGACCCAACCTCATCCGCTTCACGCTCAAAGCCCACCCGCTCCAGGAGTACGAGGTTCGCGTTAGGCTGATCCGGTTCCCCGGGCTCACCGTCACTACCTACCCGGAGGCCGTCTCGATCGCCATCTCCAGCTACAACCCATGGGTGGCCGACGAGGTTTCGAGAGCTTGGGGCTACAGGGTTGAATCGAGAATTCCCTTCATCAAGCTCACCTTAGTACCGCTCGCGGACGAAACGGTCGTGGAGATCCGCTACAGGCCTGGCAGCTGGGGCGACAGCGTCTCGCTGGTAGCCGTTCTAGCTGCATCTGTCGCTCTGCTACAGCCCATCCTAGCCCACTTGCACGCTTTCGCTCGCTTCAAGCTGGCCTGGCGACAGCAGCGTTCACCGTTTTGAACATCCCCGTTCAAGGCGCTGGCTACATTAACCGAGCGCGCGTCAACCTCACGGTGGGAATTGTGGGTAAAACGCTTGAGCTGGGCTGGGGAGGGCTTACAGCCATCCTCGCTCTGCTAGCGGCGGTAGCGATCGTGAGCGTAGCGTTCGCCTGCTACAGCCCCTCGGACGCCTACGCGATTGAAGTCGTCTTGAACAAGCCTGGCGTCAGCTACGACCTCAGCGCGCTCACAGGCGTCACAAGTGTCGAGTACGCCGGGGTGGTCGGTTACGCCTACCGGAGCCGCTACGACCCGCGGCTGATCGTGCTGTTGTCGGAGCAGGAGGTCTTCGGCGGCCGCCACCTTGCGGTGAGAGTGCAGGTCCCGCTCACGTTCGCGGTCCGGACGATCTACAGGTGCGCTCTACCACCCCTGCCCCAGTGCTACAGCGGGCAGCTGAGGGAGAACGTCTCCATCAGCCTGCAGCCGGGGACGGGTGAGGTGACCATAGATCTCGGCACCCTATCCTTCCGCTCCGCCAGCTTCGTCAGGTTCAAGCCCGATCTGGCGGCCGTGGGTCACGCAAACCTGACTGTGAGCGGGCTGCTGGTTCTGGAACCCTTCCCCGAGCTTCGAGGAACTGGGGGCGAATACCGCATCCCCATGCCCTGCCTGCTCAGCGTGAACGAACCCTGCTACAGGATCATGATGCTGATACCCGGCTACGACGCGCCCATTCGGATCGAGGAGGGGGTGTACGGCGTCAAGCTGACGCTGTCATGGCAGTCCAGCTCGAGAGCCGAGCTAATCCTAAGGCGGCTCGAGGTCTACTGCGAGTGGGAGGTGCTGCCCCAACCCCTCGAGAAGCCCGGTTGGTCGCTCGAGGAGGGGGTGTTGACTAGGAGGGTAGGCTCATCGTCAATCTCCGTCGACCTCAGGGAGCGGATATGCGAGATCGTCGTTCCCGGCGAGGCTGAGCTGCCGAGGGATGCAGAGTTAGAGCTCGCGGGACTCCTGGAGAGCATCGGGTTGAAGGGGTTCACGCCAAGCTTCACACGCACCGTGGAAACCTCGACGGAACCCGCCTTCGAGATCGATGAAGCCCAGGTGAGGAGCGCTCTGAAGGCTGAGCTGGAGTGGCTGATCGGGGAGGGCGTGGTGAAGGGTTTGGAGGCCAGCGATGCCGCATCGATCGCCGCGACGGCCGCGCTCGGCAACGCAGGCTTCAACGGTAGGCTCGTCTGGTACAACGGGAGCTGGACTCCATACAACCGGGTCCCCGGCGCTAGCATGCTCAGGTGCGCTCCTGCGCCTGCGGAGAAGGTTTTCACAGCCGGCAGCCCAGAGTACCAGCAGCTAGAGACAGCGCAAAGGAGGGGGCGCGCGTCAACGCTCCCACCTTTACTTGTGGCAGGCGTGGTAGCGCTAGCCGCAGCGGCGGCGTCCTACGTACTGGTTAAAAGGGTCCTCAGGCTGTAAGAGCGGTGCTCAACTTTGAGGAGGACTCCCGTCGAGGTCAGCGGAACCCTCGCGCGCGTCTACTTCGCGCTACTGAAGAGTGGGAGACCGCTGGGCGTTAGAGAGGTGCAGAGGCTCGCGGGCTTGAGTAACCCGAGCTCCGCGAAGCACTACCTCGACAGGCTCGTGGAGATGGGGTTGGCTGAGAGGATGCAGGAGGGGTACGTGGCGAGGGTGAGCAACGACTC
>JAVYQJ010000060.1 GCA_038731975.1 Thermofilaceae archaeon
GATATTATACCATATTATAATTAAAATGATAAATAAAAACTCAATTTTACTATCCCTTAATTCCCTTAAATTTTACCTAAATATCCGTTATTTTAGTAACGTTAATTCACGGTTATAATACCGTTAAGAAGGACCGAAAGCTTTAAATACTTAAAAAACAAATATGGTAATGGGTGAAATGAAAAATGGCCGAACCCATATCTCAACCCCCCGCGGCAAATACGGGGGTAAATGAACAAGATATACAATTAATAACAAAAAAGTTAGCCTATATAGCCATTCAATTCCAAAAAATTGCGGAGCGAATATGGGGCGACTTTGCGAGGTGTGACGACGAAGGATGTAGAAAACTCAGACGTGAACTTGACCTGGCAAGAGACTTCTTGCCTGAAATAATATGGAGGGCGAGAAAGGCGGTGATCAGATTAACAGACCCTAACTCAACTAAGGGCCAAAAAGAATATGCGGAAGCGAACTTACCTGAGCTATTAGCAAAATTTGACAGAATATTTAAAATATTACTAGATAATTGCATTAGAGAAGAACGTAAACAAAAATATTTACAATTAGCGGAAGAATTTAATAAAGTTAAAGAACTTATTGAAAAAACTGTTTTAAGTTAATTTTTTTGTTTTTGAAAAAGAATTATTTTTTATATATACTACTTTTACACTTTTTCTAATCGTTTTTAATTATTTTATAATGTATATGCCGGCCCGTATATTCATTTTATAATATATATGCCGCCATATGTCGCAAGCCGGCCCACCATTATACCATATTAGTTATAATAAGGTATAACTGCGGCAGTTATACCTTATTATAATAATGATATGCCGCACCCCCCATTAAACTATTATAATGTATATACTGCCGCGCACCGGCCTGTATATAATGTATAAACGCACCGGCCTGCGGCATATATAATATATGAATAAGCCGCCTATACTGCCGGCCGCAAGTATATATTATTAATAACTGGCCTGCTGCGGCCCCGCCCTTATGCCGCCTACTATATTATAATGAGTTATGCCCTTATGCCGCCGGCCTGCGGCATATTATATAATGTATATGCTGCCGCACCCCCGGCCTGCTGCGGCCCGCCTTATGCCGCAGGCCGGCCGCATCATTATACATATTTTATATAATATGTATATGCCGCAGCCCCATTTTGCTGCCGCACTATTACTATTGTGATGATATGCTTATACTTTTGTAAACTAGTAAAATCAATATACCTTAATACTTATACTTTTCTAAATCATAATACCGGACGGCTTTTAGGGAGGGGGTTCTACCCTTTTATGACGTTAATTCACGGCTATAATACCGTAATGATCAAGAGAAAACTTTATAAGTATAAAGTGAGAATAGATAAGTGGGTGAAACAGAATATGTTTGAATCCCTATTCCAAATTCGTAAAAAAATAAGCGGGGAAATTGATGAACAACATATGAAAATTTACAAGCTTGTAAAGCAAGTAAATGAAGCTGTAACACAGATATTAAATGAAAAAATAAAAATTAGTAAAGATTTAGAAATAATAGTTGAGATAAATATAGAAGATTTGAAAGATTTAGTTGACAAATACTTAACAATGGTACAAGATTATGTTGATGCAGACTTTTGCGACTTTTGCGACTGGATAGAGCCTGATAAGCATTTATTATACCTGACACACATAGAGGCAGGGCTAAAAATTTACGGTCTTTTAACTAAAAATGATATACTAAAAGCAATACTAAAAATTTACAAGCTTGAAGATGAAATATACAAAACGACAGGCTTAATGTATATTCTAGTTAACAGTGCGGAAAACGACAGATTAAAAATAATACAAAAAATAATTAATGATGACAGAAAGTATGTTAACAAAGCTATTAATAACATTAAGACAATATTAAGCAGATTAGAAAATGTAGACATAAGTAATAAAACGATAAAAATGCTTATTAACAATATAATTGAAGAAGCTAAAAAGTTACAAGAAGAATTAGAAAAATTCAAGAGTGAAAAAATAGAAATAACAAGCATTAATGATATAGTAATGTTCATTAAGAAGATTAGCAGGCTTTTAGAACAAAGCGCATTAGTTGCGATGTTAATTGAGCTAATTTATGCAAAAGATGAGCAGGTTCATGAAAAGCTAAGTATACAATACTTAGCTGATCAGGCCTATGAAAGTTTACTATTAATAGTTGAAGACTTACGAGGCGAATATATTACACGCTATGAACGCGTTATAGAAATTTGTGCAAACGAAAAGCTTGCAAAATATCATACCCTGGAATGTAGAGAGATAAATGAAAATGAAACAGAATAAGTCGTATATTAAAAAGTTTTTTATATAAGATATTACTTTTTGTTATATAACTATTTACATTATTATATTATGTATTAGTGTTGCACCTTATGCCGCACCTATATTATAATTATGATATGCCGCACCGCCATTATGCCGCAGGCCGGCCCGCATATTCATTATAATTATAATGTATAACTGCCGCACCCGGCCTGGCGGTTAATCATAATATAATAATATGCCGCCGGCCTGCCATAATACCTTAATAATTATAAAATAATATGGTATAATGCACTTAATCCCCCTTATACTTATACTTTTCTAAACTAGTATAAGCCTAACGTTATGTTAATTTATACTTTTCTAGGTCATAATACCTGACGGTTTTTAGGGAGGGGTTCTGACTCAAAATGCCTTATTTTAACGATTATAATACCGTAGATATTGAGAGAAAGATTTTTAAGTATAAAGTGAGAATATGGTATTAGGTGAAATGAAAAATGGCAGAATCCATGTCTCAACCCCCAAACGCGGGGGATAAAATACAAAAATTAAAACAAGTTGCACAAATAATATATCCTAATATATATGCTAAAAGCGAAACATTTAGCGAATTAGATGCGCAAGATTTAGAAAGTGAGTTACAAAATTTACCGCAAATTATAAACTTATTAGAATGGGCGCTAAAGAATATAAATAAATTAAGGGCAGGCTATGGTGACGAGTTGAGGTACTACGATGATAAAACGGGCAATACGATAAGAGTAGTATTATGTGAAGGGAGGGGTTCTAGCGCGGAAGTAGTACCTTATGTTAACGAAAATACAATATATATATTAACCTGTGACGCCCCTGTAGTCAAAGTAATAAGAAACGTAAAAAAGGCGTTAAAAGAAACGTTAGCAAGATACATAAGGGCGCAACAAATACTACAATAAACTTTTTTATTTTATACTATATTTTTATAGATTTTTTAGCATATTTTAGTATTAATTATTATATTAATAGGAATTTTACATTTGATTAGTACTTATTATAATATGGTATTACTGCTGCCTGCTGCCGCAGTTATACTGCCGCACGGTCTGCTGCCGCCCCGCCTTTTTGCCGCCTATACATTATAATATGAATATGCTGCAACTTTATGTCGCAGGCCTGTGGAATATAATATATGAATAACTGCCGCACCCCCGGCCTGCTGCCGCACCCATTCATATATTATTATATGGTTATGCGGTCTGATTTTGCCGCAGGCCGCAGTTATACATTATAATGTATATGTCGCCTGCTGCCGCATTTATGCCGCCTAATACCTTAATAATATATGTATTACTGCCGCCGCACCATTATACCTTATAATGATATTATGCCGCCTACCGCCGCACCATTACTATTATGCCCTATTGCTTATACTTTTGTAAACTAGTAAAAGCAAAATACCTTATACTTATACTTTTCTGACCTTACTTTTATCACCATAATACCGCCCTGGCTTTATGATGGGGTTCTACCCTTTTTTGACGTTAATTCACGGCTATAATACCGTAATGATCAAGAGAAAACTTTATAAGTATAAAGTGAGAATA
>JAVYQJ010000061.1 GCA_038731975.1 Thermofilaceae archaeon
AGGTTCGGCTGAACCCAAACCAGGGCTACGTCCTCGAAGCCGTTGTAGTAGAAGCCGTAGCTGAGAGGTAGACTCTTGCTGAGCAGGTCGTACGGCTGCAGCACCGCGGGCGCCTGCCTCCACCAGTCGAAGTAGCTCGTCCTGGGGTCGGGCATGCTCGGAGTGTTGAGAGTTGAGGGTATGTTGACGTCGAAGAGCTCGACGGTCACGCACTCGGTGAGAACCACCGTCACGTTCGTGTACGGGTGGAGGACGTGGATTATGAGGGGGAAGTTCTGCATACCGAACTGGCCGAGATCTGTGGCCATGATCACGTTCCCGGACTCGTCGAGCACCCACCCCCTGACGAACCACCTCGAGAAGGGTACAACGGTTCCGCCGTAAGCCCCCCTACCCGCGTGCGGGATCCCGTACACCGTGAAGCGGCCCTCGCTGTCCGCCCTGACGAAGATCTTATTGAGCTTGTACGTCGATGTTATGAGCTGCAGCTCCACAATCGCGTAGGGGACTGGGTCGTACCAGCCCTTTGTGAAGTTGTACGTGACGGCTCGCCCGTAGAAAACGGTGAAACCAGCGTAACCTCTCTCGGCCGACAGATCGTAGCGCGTCGGAACGAGATGGGTCCTGCCGACCTGCCATTCAGAGTTGAGGAGCCGCACGACGATGTAAGAGGCGATCTCGAGGTAGGGTCTCAGTCGAGTGAAGTCCGCGTACCTCGAATCATCGATGGGTATCCCGACGTAGAGCCTACCAGAGCGCCTACTAACTATCGAGAAGGCGGGAAGACCCGCGATGGATACGGCCTCCGAGTCCAGCATGTAGGGGAAAGGCTCGGTGCCCCAGAAGCCCTGGTAGTTGAAGAAGATGCTCACGAGGCCTGACGGGTCTTCAACGCCTAGGGAGTTCTTAGCGTATGCTCTCACTGCATCCTCCCGTAGGATGCTTTGGACAGCCGTCATAACCCACGATAGCCTACCCGGGAAGCCGCCGCTGTGGATCGAGTTTCCACCGTAAGTCGTGTAGAAGCTCGCGTGGAGCAGTTGCAGTCCGTCGGCGTCGCTGGCGAACTTGTCTAGGCCTATGAACCCCCAAACTGTAATCCTTCCACTGGTTACATTCTCGCTGAACAGGAAGTCCTCCACGAAAGCTCTCGCTCCAGCTAGAGCCTGCCAGTGGCCTGAGAGGAAGACTACCCAAACGGTGTAGCGGGGACGGTTCTCCTTGAGGTACCTCGCCAGCTCGAGTAGAAGCGCGGGCGCGACTGCTTCGACCCTGCTAGCTGCTAACGCCGGCACGACGGACCACGAGTCGAAGTGGGCCGACACTACGACGACATCGTTGGGCAGGCTGCCCTCGATTACCGCAGCGTAGTTGACCGCATCTACCTCCTTCCACTCCACCCGTGAAACGACTCTAACCCTTCTAGCGTTCTTGAGAATCTCCCAGTCGCTCCTTCTAACGTACAAGCGTGGGAAGTTCAGGGGCGTATCGAGGAACTTCTTCTCGCACTCGAAGTATGTGGTGTCGTCGGGTTCGATGAACACCACGGCCTTGGCCCCCAGCTTCGCTGCGTTGAGCCAGTTATCCTGCGAGTTGAAATCCATCGCGACTATACTCCCCTCGACATCCTTCCCATCGAAATCCGACAGATCGCCGCGACCTACGTAGACAAGAGCCCCTTCGAAGCCGCCCGGTGGAGTTGGAGAGGGGTTCACCCCGTTAGGGTACAGCGAGTGAGCCTGGATCCGCGCGGTGAAGGGTTCGAGAACCTCTATGTACGCTTCAACCTCGATCGGCACCAACACCTTAAACGTGTGGTTGACGACTTTGAGCCCGAGCTCGCGGCTTAAGAAACTATATATGTAGTCCGCCGCCTTGTAGTAGCCTGGGTATCCGGTCATTCTTGAGCCGAAACTGGAAAGCGTGACTGCGTGCTGCTCAACGCGCGTAAAATCGATAGGGAGCAGACGGTCTCTGGGCTGTGCCAGTGCTACTTCAACCAGCTGGCCGACAGCCAGAGCTAGTAGAATCCAGGCTGCAACAGCCGCGGCTTTTCGCTCCATACGTGTCCCTCCGCTCAACGTACTTAAAAAACTATTCAGGCTAAAACCTTAAATCCCATCGCAGCGTGAGGCGCGCATGCGAGGAAGCGCGGATGCAACTCCCACCAGAGAAGGCTTTAGCGCGGGGCTGACATGGAGGAGCCTCCTCGCGATGATCCTCGCGGGTCTAATCTTCCTGCCGGCGTCGACGTACCTTTGGCTCGCTGTAGGCGCCGGGGCTAGTGTAGCTGCTACCTACATCACCGTCATCCTGTTTAGCGCGTTAGCCAGGATCTACGGCGCCAGCCTAACGAGGCAGGAGCTGTTCATCATCTACTCTGTAGTGGGCGGCATCGGAGGTGCAATGCCCCTTTTCTACTGGCTAGTCTTCAGGAGCTACTTCGTCAACAACCCACTAAGCCTCGAGTTCAAGCTTAATGGGCTTCCAGTCCGAGACCTCGTCCCCTACTGGATGTCCCCACCCGTTAACTCCCCAGCCCACGCGCTCAGAACGTTGTTCCACCCCGACTGGCTGCCGGCAATAGTTGTGAGCATCACGTTCGCGGCGCTGGGCCTCCTAGCCGAAATATCGATTGGCATCCTGATCTCCTACCTCTACATCGAAGTGGAACCCCTACCCTTCCCCTTCGCGCAGATTGACGCGACCATGATCAACACGCTGTACGAGCGGGAGCACGAGCCACTCCTCTACTTCTTCAGCGCTCTGATCGGTGGGGCCATTTACGGTACGCTCGTGTACTTAGTCCCCCTAGTGCTGGGGCCTGGTGCAGCTGTGATCCCATACCCCTGGATTGACCTGACACCCTACACCCAGTACTTCCTGCCAGGAGCGGCGATCGGTATCGCTACGGAGCCCACCGGCTTCCTGTACGGTATGATCCTCCCGCCCACGGTCACTTTCTCGCTCATGCTCGGCTCGCTGGCGACGTGGGTCTTTGGGAACACGCTAACTTACACAACATTCAGGGACTTCTCACCGGAGTGGGTGAGGGAGTATACGCCGGGGATGAGCATCTTCCTCATCTACCAGAGGGCAACTCTACGGCTATGGCTGTCCACATTCATGGGGATCAGCTTCGGCCTCGCCCTCTTCATCATCGCCACCTCCTGGCGCAAAATAGCCGACTCGTTCAGAGCGTTAACCCGCCTTGGGGGCACGAGGCGGGAGCTGGGGTACCCCTCCTCCACATTCCTAGTCGCGCTTTTCTTCGCTTCCACCCTAGCTAGCGTGCTCCTCTACTACGCGTTGGTGCCTGGTGTCCCCCTCTGGCTCCCTCCCTTCGTTTCGATCGGTTTGAGCTTCGTGATGGCGCTAGTAGGCGCGCGGGTTTACGGGGAGCTCGGCCTAACGTTCAGCTCCGATTTCGTCTACAACATGTGGAAAGCAGCCATCTACTTCAGCCCCTACCAGGGCTATGCGGGCTGGATTTTCACGCCTGTAATCGCAGGCTTCTCTACGCCCTGGTACGCGAACGCGACGAAGGTGGCCTACCTCACCAGGACGAGGCCGATCGACTACTACAAGGCTGTTCTGGTAGCCTTCGTAATCACGACAACGCTGGGGCTAGTCTTCATGGACTTCTTCTGGAGGATGGCTCCGATCCCCTCCTTCGTATACCCCTACGTGATGGGCCTCTGGCCCTTCTACGCGATCAGCGACTGCCTTTTCGCCACGAGGCAGATCGTGATCAGAGCCGACCAGATACTCGGCGGAGCTGGAGTTGCCCTTGCAGC
>JAVYQJ010000062.1 GCA_038731975.1 Thermofilaceae archaeon
TTTGCTCAATAATCTTAGCTCTATATATTAAAATTTTTGTATTCTTATATTAATTATAAAATTATATAACTATATATTTTAATAACGTGTTTTGCAAACTAGATAATTTAGTAAGAATGTATTATAAGCTTATTAATAAAAACAATGGTAGCTTTTTAGTTTGTGAGAAAAAGTTTATGTCTTCAGAATTGAAATTTTCATGTCATTTTTTATAAATATTATAAAATCATAAATAAAATTGGGTAATTCTTCTATCTTACTTTCGCTTACTTTAAAAGGTAGATCATGACCAGGGACTATTATTTTACCCATTTTTAGAGCTTTCGTAATGCTTTGGTTTGCAGCAGAAAGATTATAATATGCAAAAGACGTTTCTCTTTTCTTGGCGTCATTAACATACTTTATAGCATCCCCTACAAGCATAGTATCATTGTCTATCACACCTAAAGTTCCTGCCGTATGTCCAGGTAATAATATAAATTTTAAGCCGTATAAAGTATCTCCTTCTTCTACCTTGATTAATCTGTCATTTAGAAGAGTGGGTAGGTACTGAGCTGAATATAAATCTGGCGTATTTTGAGTATACTCTACCTCTCTTTTCGAAGCATATATCTTGGCTTTTGAAAAAATTAGTGAATTTAGTGAGTGATCATAATGTAAATGAGAAAGGATAACGAATTCTATATCTGAAGTGGATAAGCCATTATTCTTTAAGGAATTTAGTAAATATTCCTTATTTCCAAAATGACCTGGATCATATATGCCATATCTTCCATCACTCTCTATTAGTACTATGTTACAAAAGCCTAGAAAACCCAGATTCGTATATGCGGGTATTCCCGGGACTAATATTTTCCACGTCATATTGCATATGAGCCTCTAGTTATAATAAGGTTTACTGTCTAACGTCTAGGACGTTTTAATATTGAATTTCTTGTATAAGACTTAAATAGCATCATTGTTACTTAAAAATATGAAATGGTTAAAAGTAGGAATTATATTACCATCATCTAATACTACAGTTGAACGTGAATTCAATCAAATTTCTAATGAAATTGATCAATATAAAATTACCTTCCATGCGTCTAGAATAAGACTTGATAACGTAACATTGAATGATTTAGATTTTATGGAAAGAGAGACAGAAAGGGCTACATATGAATTAGCTACGCTAAATCCTAACATTATTGCTTATGCATGTACTTCTGGTAGCTTTTTTAGAGGGCCAAAACATTATGAAGAAATTGTACACCGTATAGAAAGAATAGCTAAAGTGCAAGCAGTTGCTACATCTGGTTCGGTGCTAAAGGCATTAAACAAGCTTAATATTAAGAAGGTAGTTTTAGTCACACCCTATATAGATGAGGTTAACAAAAGAGAGGTCGAGTTTCTATCTGCTAATGGTATATATGTAGCCAAAAGTAAAGGAATGGGAATAGTGAGAAATACTGATATAGGTTCTGTTGAGCCAGAGGAGGTTTATAAATTCGTTCTTAATTCATTAAATGGTGTAAGTGATTTTGATGGTGTATTCATTTCTTGTACAAATCTTAGAACGTTTGAAATAATCGATAAATTGGAAAAAGAAATAGGGAAACCGGTAATTAGCAGTAACACTGCTACGTTATGGGAGATATTTCATAGACTAAATATTGGAGTAGAAAAACTAGGAATACTTTTTAAAAATCTTCGATGAGAATTTATTACCTTCATTTTTACCACGGCTAGCTCGTTTAATTTATTTAAAAAATTGATATATGTTATACTAGAAAGTTTAATAAAGTAGTTAGGTGTAGTGTGAATAGTGGTAAAAATGGTTTCGATGAAAACTAAGGCAATAATTGCTGCTAGTTTTGGAATGGCTTTAGAATGGTATGATTTCTTCACATATGGCTACGTAGCAACAATACTAGCCAGATTATTCTTCCCTGAAATAAATCCGATAGCTGGATTATTAGCTACATATGTGACCTTCTTCATAGGATTTTTAGGAAGACCATTAGGAGGAATAGTATTTGGGTATCTTGGAGATAGAGTAGGAAGAAGATATAGTTTAGTTTTTACCGTTTTATTAACAGGGTTCAGTGTATTTTTCATAGGCTTGCTGCCTACATATTATCAGATAGGCTTGCTTGCACCGATTCTACTTGCTTTGCTTAGATTTTTAGTTGGTATAGCTCTTGGCGGAGAATGGGGAGGAGCTTTTTCTTTAACATCAGAATATGTTAGTCCTAATAAAAGAGGATTGTATTCAGGCGTTCTTCAGTCTACAGTATCTATAGCTAATCTTTTAGTTACTGGTATAATTCTTGTTATTACTGCCTTAGTAGGAACTAGAGGCTTTGAAAATTTTGGCTGGAGAATAGTGTTTATCATAGGTCTTGCAATAGCCTTAGTAGGATTAGTCATTAGATTAAGGATAGAGGATTCACCAGTATTTAGAAAACTTCAAGGAGAAGGAAAAATCTCAAAGAATCCATTGGCAGAGGTGATAAGAAATTATTGGAAACCTATTGTAGCCGGATTAATAATAGTGGGAATAATTAATGGTGCCTGGTATTATACTAACTTTACCTTTTCAATAGCATATGCTACTACTATAGCAAAAAGTTTCCATCAACCATACGTAACATCTCAAGCAGTTACATTCGCTATTTTTATAGCATCTATAATAGGGATATTCGCATCAATAGCTTTTGGATATTTATCAGATATTATAGGAAGGAAAAAGCAGATAATTATCAATTCAATAATAGCTATTGTTCTAGCTTTTCCTTATTATTATTTACTTCTTCAGGGGAATATACTTGCAACTACATCATCAATACTTATAGGCTCATTGCTAATCTATTATTTAGCAGGAGCAATAACTCCAGCCTTTTTAGTAGAATTATTTCCTCCTAAAGTTAGGTATACTGGAATATCTATAGCTTATCAAATAGGCGTAGGCTTCATAGGTGGTCTTACTCCCTTTATACTGACATACTTAGTTTATGCCACACGTTCATTGTTATCGCCAGTTTACTTTACAATCATTACTGGCATTATAGTTTTAGGTATAACCTTAACTCTTGTAAAGGAAACTAAAGGAAATATATATGAGGGAGAGGAAATTTTAAAGCAAAAATAGTTTGAGTAAATTTTTTAAGATTTTCATAATTTTTTGTATATGCTCCTAGATTTATCATGCTAAGCTATAAATGTGGAGAGATTAAATTTATTTAAGCATATCAACTTATATTCTCACAGAATAGATAGGCTTAATCATAAGTTTGACCTCCCTCTGGTAGGTTCTCTTGATCTATTTGAGCTTTCTCAAAGGTAGTCAGAGATTATCCTGTAGGAAACCCATATTTCTCTAAAAAGCTTGATGCTTCATTATAGAGAATGCTCTAGTAAGTATTTTGCCAGAAATGTGGTTTTTAAGAAGAATAAGTTATGATAATGTAAATGAGGGAAAGGTAAAAAATACTCTTGTTGATGTTTATGTATATTTCGATTATAGTGATAAGCTATTTACTTTCGTAGTTAAATATCCATATACGGTTGAGTTTACTATTATTTATTAAGAATTCTTGAGGAATATTTCACGCAATTATAGCATAAAATGTTATGGTAGAGTTACTAATCTGGCTGGATGAGTTATTAGAAATAATTTTTAAGTCTAATAAAAAACGTTTAATTAAGTACTTTTGCTCTCATTCAGTAATAAAATGTTGAGTAATGCTCATAAAAACATTTAATTATTATATTAATATTAATGTTAGTCTAATAAATGTCAAGTATACGTTTGC
>JAVYQJ010000063.1 GCA_038731975.1 Thermofilaceae archaeon
GCTACTTCTTGACGCTAGCGGCGATCTTGTCCGTGTACTTGTCGAGGAGGTAGTAGATGAGGCCCAGGTTCGGCTTTGGCTTGGAGATGAGGCACAGGACGAGCCCGCCGATTTCCCGCATAAGCACCACTCTGCTGTCCTTGAGCTCGACTAGGACGTCCCTCACCCCCGTGCTGAAGTACTGCTGGAAAGCCTCACCAACACCGGCTACGACGGCCGCGCCAAGGGCTGACACGATGTCATCGATGTCCGAGGGGTTGGAGGCCGCCACCAGTACACCGTCTGGAGTCGCGAGGATCGCACGCTCCAGCTCGCCGAGGCTCTTCTTCACCAGCTCCCCCAGCACTAGCTCCACGCTCATCGCGCAACCACCCTGTACAACCCCTCCTCCTGGGGCGTCACCTCGATCGTCAGCTCGCCCACCCTAGCCCTCATCTCGGAGAGCTTGCCCATTTCCTCCAGCACCCGTGCGGCTTGGACTACGTATGCTACCAGCACGCTGTCAGCTGGACCTTGAGCCTCGACGATGAGGCCTCTCCAATCCACGAGCGCTGACCACCTTTCTGGCGCCCTCTCTCTTTTATTTTTTGCTCTACCCCTCCTGGCGAGCGCTAGCGCGACCACTACTCCCACAGCTGCCGCAGCGGCAGCCGCGATGAGCACCGTCAAGAGGTTAAACTCGGGCACCGAGATTCCTCCAACGGACAAGTTATATACCTAATCTTGGAAACCACCCGCGCGCAACAATTATAAGTTTTTACGAGATATCCCCGCGGTGGGTGTTGGAAACCGAAACCGTGCTCGTTGCAGGAACCTTTGGAGCTGGGAAAACCACTTTCATACGCACCGTTAGCGGGAAGTTTCTCACTGCTGAGAGGGAGTTGAGCGGGGAAAAGGTGAGCTTCGGTGAGAGGAAGCTGAAGATGACGACAACGGTTTTCGCGGACATCGGCGTCGTTGAGCTAGACGGGAGGAAGCTGCTCCTCTACGGAGCGCCCGGCCAGTCGAGGTTCGACTTCACCGTTAGGGCGCTCGCGTCCCGCTGCCGCCACATAATCCTCCTCATCGACACCTCCGATGAGGCAGCCGTGATGAGGAGCCGCCTCTACTACGAGCGCCTCATCAAGCCCTACTTCGCCAGGTTCGAGAGGAGGCTGCTAGCCTTGAACAAGCGCGACGTCTCGAGGCTGACCGTTGAAAGGGTGTTCCAGCTCTTCGGCAGGGTGGACGAGCCCTACGTTGAAACCGTAGCCACAAACCAGGAGTCCTGCTATAGGGCCTTGCGGGCTCTCTTCAAGGCTTGACGGCCACGATCGTCGTCAGCAGATCCCCCTCCCAGGACCTCACCCTAGCGAAACCCTCCGTAAGCATCATGTCCTCCAGGCTCTCCCTGCTGAAAGGCGCGGGGCCTTTGAGCGCGGCAATGAAGGGGGCGAGGGGGTTAACGGAGCCTCCGCGCTCGAGGGGGGCGACGAGGAGCAGCTGGCCGCCGGGCTCCAGCGTCGAGAAGGCTCGGCTCACGAGGACGCGAGGGTTGATCAACCACGTCGCTGGCGAAGCCGCGATGGCTAGACCGACGGGGTCTCTGACTAGGCGGGCGATGCTCAGCACGTCCCCCACCAGGAGCTCGTAGTTCGAAGCTCCGATCCCCCTCAAGCGCTCCTCTACGAGCTCCAAGTTCAGCCGTGAAGGGTCAACAGCCACGAGCTTGCCCCACTGCGGGGCTGCAAGCTCGAGGCAAACCCCCGTGCACGAGTGCACATCGACGGCCGCGCTCCCCGGCCTAGCCTTTACGGCGGCGAGCCCCCGCCTCACCGCCTCCTGGAACTCGCCGGAGTACATGAACGCTTCGCTGAAAAGCCTGAACTCGGGGGCGGCGAAGGGCTCCGGGGAATCCCTGATGGACAGAACCCTCTCCGAAAGGAAGTGGAAGACCTTGAGCAGGTACGGGTCGGGCTGCCTCCTCGCCGGCGCAACCATCGATGCTAGGCGCACGACGTCGCCAGCCCAGGGAGCGCCGGAGATCTTCTGAACCAGCATCCTCAGGGCCTCGATCGCAGCCGCTCTCGCGCTCAAGATCCCACCTCCTCAAACCCGACGACTCCGCGACGCTCGAGGGAGATGAGCGCGCTCAACCTCTCCCTCATCGTCAGAGGGTCGGGCCCCACCACCGCGTCGATGAGCCGCCACCCGTTCACGCTCAAAGCGAAGTCGATCATCCTAGCGGAGAGCCAGGTGATGCGGTTGATGTACGCCCTCAAGAGCTCCGCCGCACCCGGATCCACCTTCACGACCAACCGCCTCGCCTTCATCGCGATCTCGAACATGCGCGGGGCGAAGGGGCTTGGAGGGTAGGGGATGCTCGCGTCCATCAGCAGGATCGAGAGCAGCAAACCGCTCGGATCGAGCTGCCCCACTCTAGCGACCGCCGAGAGAAGGCTCTCGCCCCAGGATATCGCCTGGGCAGCCTTCGATAGATCCTTCAACTCCGCCTCAAGAGCCCCTCTCTCCCCCTGCACTCTCAGTAGGGCCCTCGGGTTCCCCGCGAAGCACTCAACGCTCCAACCCTCAGACAGCACTCGGAACCCGGACAGATTGCTCATGTAGGATAGGTAGGTGGGAGTCACCCGGATCACTTCACCCCGCTGAAGCGTCCTGAAGACCCGTACGCCCCTATCCCTCCCCTCGCCGTCCACGTAGACGACGAAGACGTGGTCACCGTGGTACTCAGCCACACCGATTAAGCCGGTGGGGCTCGAGGCTGCGGCGACGAGCGCGTCCTCCCCCACCTGTATGGTGCTCTCCCTGCCGCACTGGGGGCAGCTCAGCTTCAGCAGGCGGACAGCCCTAGCCGCCACGCTCACACCTCAAGACCACCCTCAAGAGATCAATAAAGGGTGCCTCAATATTAAACCCATCTTTCGCTGAAACCTCGTAGTATCCAATGTAACCCCTGGATCTGGCGTACTGCTCCGCGAAGCTGCGCGGGATCACCCTCATGTCCTCTAGATCCACCTTGTTGCCCACGAGAACTCGTGGCACGTCGCCGATCGTTGAGACCGTAATCTCCAGCCACTCCTCCAGGTGCTCGAACGTCTCCTCCCTCGTCACGTCGAAGACGAACACCGCCCCCCTAGCACCCCTCAGAAAGACGGGAGCTAGGAACCGGAAGCGCTCCTCACCCCCCAAATCCCAGATCACGATCCTGACGGGCCCGTCATCGAAATGGAGCTCCCTCGTGTAGTGCGCGACGCCGACCGTGAGCCGCTGGACGGGGTTGAAGGCTGCCCCCGTAAACCTGTTCGCAATGCTCGTCTTGCCGACCCCTCCATCTCCGCAGAGAACTATCTTGTAAGCTCTCTGTGGCGCCACTAGGGATTCATCGATTCTCAGCTTAAAATTTTCCCTATCTTCTGCGACGCCTGCTCCGCCTGCCACAAAGCGAAACCCAGCTTCGACTCCAGCCTGACGAGCATCACGAGGACGAAATCCCTACTTACGCTCTTGATTATGAGCGTCCCACCCTCACTCGTCACAATCAAGTGGCGCAGCGCACCACCGCGCAGCTCCTTAATCACCTGCTCCGCAACACCCTGCAGCGTCGCAGCCATCGCCGAAACCTTCAACTCGTCAGCTTCACTCATCGCCGAGACCACAGGCATACCGTCGCTCGAAACGACGGCCACCGCGTCAAGCGCGGGATTATCCCTCTTCATCTCCTCCAGAATCTGGCTCACAGCCTCGTACCTACCCTGCATAC
>JAVYQJ010000064.1 GCA_038731975.1 Thermofilaceae archaeon
AGCTGTAATAATTGTAATTAAAACTACGAAGAATGGTAGCTCATCTTGAATGTTTTCACTTGTTTCTCTAGCCTTACTCTTAAATGCTTGCTCAGGGTAAATTAGGAAGATTAATGGGAATAATAATAATATAAATGGTAAAGGAGTTATTAATGCCAAACTTAATGTAGTAGCAATCGGTATTAATATAATTAGTGAAATTAAGAAGTAAGCAGTATATTTAACCCCTACCTCAGTTGGACTAACTAGTTCCCCACCAGCTTTTATATATTTCTCTACTCTTTCACTTATCCAATTAGATATAACACTAAGTCTACTACCCGTTATCACCCTCATTTTTAACATTGTAGATAGAGGAATTCCCTCCTCATAACCAGCCCTAAATCTATAGTAATTAGCTGCAAATTGTATAATCATAACTATTATTCCCCCTATGAATAAGCCTAAGAGTGATGCTTGTAATACGAAGAGGAATCCTAAGGCATCACCCAATGCTACTGATGGATTTATAACGATGAATTGAAAGAAGCTTGATACTGCATATAGAAAGTGTTGCTTGAATAATGTAATTATCAGATCTAAAATGCCGGAAAGTATAACCATTATAAAATCGTATGTTATTATATTAGCCAGCTTAACTTTTTCAGCCAATTGTACCACCATTTACATAATATTTTACTAATTCCCTAGCCAAATCATCATAATCTCTTATTCCACTTTCAGCAATTTTTCTTAATAATCCAATTCTATTTTTAATTTCCATATTTAGTTTTTCTTTACTCCATCCTAACAGCTCTCTAGCCCTTTCTAATTGTATGCTATTTATCTCCTCTGGACTACTAGGTAAGAAAGTATTTCTTTCGTAATCATATTTAAATACTTCCCTAAAATCATTACCAGTATTTTCCACTATTGAAACCATTTTCCTATTCTTATTATTAGTACTTTCTAGTCTCTTTATAATTGCAACAACTGATATTAATTGCTTGAACTGTAAGGAAAGTTCTGGTCCTAAAAGTCCACTAATCCTCGTTATTACGTCAAGGTGATTAGACCCATGAAAGGTAGTAAGTCCACCGTGACCACTGGCTATTGCTTGAACTAACCATTCTATTTCCTTTCCCCTAACTTCGCCTACTATTATATAATCTGGCCTATATCTTAAAGACAATTTAACTAAGTCATAATATGTTATATCCTTTCCTCCTTCATAACTAGACGGTCTTGTATAGAATTGAATCCAATACTTATGAGGTAATTTCAACTCTGGAGTATCCTCTATTGTTAAGTACTTAGCCAAGGGATTTAACAACATTAATAACGCATTTAGCGTAGTTGTCTTACCACTACCAGTAGGACCTACTAAAAACGTAAATAATTTAGCTTCTGCTATAATCCATAAATACACTGCCATTAATTCACTTAATGTATTATAATCATATATCAAATCTATTATTGTTAATGGTTTTTCTGGGAATTTCCTTATATTAAAAGTAGTTCCCCTACTCACCTCTTCACCATAGCTTACCGCAACCCTATGACCTTCTGGTAGCATAAAATCTTGTAATGGATTTGCAGTACTCACACTTCTACCTCCTAATGAAGCTAATCTCTCAACTATCCTTCTAACTTTTATTTCGCTACCAAGGATTATGTTAGTTTCTAATCTAGGCCATTCCGTATACCTACTATGGACTACTGATATTGGCTTATAAGGCGAGACTAACTCTATTTCCTCTATATACGGATCAAGCATAGGAGCTTGAAGTATAGAATATTTCATTTCCCTAGTAATATAATACATATATTTCTTCAAGTTTTTCTTAACATCAGAGATTATTCCTAATCTAGCTGATATTTTAAGTACCTCCTTCTCTAAACTAGAACTATCTATCTGCTTTGCTGAGACTGCAGTTGTTGAAGAGTAAATGAGACCATCAAATATTGCCATTAGAATCCTATTTTCCCTTTCAGTCAAAGGGGGTTCATTTACAAGATAATACCCAATTCCATCTTTTTCACATATGTATATTTCTATATCGTATTTGCTTAGAGTATATTTATTAATTATGTTATAATTTTCTAAGTTAACACTTAGAGAAATTAACGTAGATTCACTTATAGATTGTAAATAGTATGATAATTCATCAAATTTAGCATTTGATTTCTTTTTACCAATTAATGCCACATATATAATTAAAAAAAGGGTATATATAACAGTTTATTAGATATTTATCTACTGATTTATGACCTCTTGTGATATAGTATATACTTGACCATTGAGATATTTGACGGTTATTATTACAATATAAGTTTGGCCTCCTATAGCTTTAGGTACTGCTATTGTAAATGAATAGGTTTGACCAGGAGGTATATTTATTGTAGAATTAGAATATGTAACTAGAGAGGTTGAATTATCTGGTAAATGAACTTGTATAATTACACTAGTCATATTGCTTGATCCTTGATTAATTAAATCACCAGTTAAAATCCCCCCAGCCATTTGCAAACTCGTAATGCTTACACCACTACTTACCATACTATGCCTAAGAATTCCGAAGAAATAATAACTAATTAGACTAACTGCAGCAATAGCAACCAATATTAATAATACAGTTACTAACGCATTTTCTAAACCTTTTCTATTCTTTTTAATCATAAGTAATACTTCTTATTAGCTCTTTTTATTTTTTGATACGGATATAGGAACTTGATAACTATTACCATAAGCCGTTACTACTACATAAGCACTAGCTGGTTTTACACTTATTATAACGTTCTGATTAGGTAGTATAGTTACATTCTCTGATTCTATAGAAACATTAGAACCATTTATTAATAATATTGCCACTATCTTAGTTGCTATTGAACCAGAATTGTAGATTGAAAGTGATCCATTAGAATATCCTATTAAAAGATTCTCCTTAGCTTGATTAGCTTTTATCTGCTGTATTTGTAAATATTCCCTTTGTAACGCTAAATATGAAGCGTCAACATATAAGAATAAGCCTATAGTTAAGACCAAAATGAAAAATATCACAATCATAGCAATTACAGAAGCTTGGCCTCTCATAATTTTCACGCCTCTAAATAAATTAAGTTATTATTTGTAGTTTGTATTATTATAGTAGTAGTATTTTTAGGTATCTGAATAACGTAAACGATTTGAGGATATAATACACGCACATAAGTGTTTGTAGAATTGTATATTACAAAATTAACACTAGTCCCATTTACATATATTTTACTAATGTTTATCGGTATATTTCCTATATTCTCTACATAGAAGTAACTATTATTATCTTGTTGTCGATAATAAACAACACTTAATATCTGTCCTGCTTGAATATACTGTGATTTTAACTCTTGCTCTAAACTAAACTGATTAAGATTAACTACATGAATATAGTAAAGGGAAACTACAGATATGGCTACTATGGTAACTAAAATAAGAAGCACTACTGTTAGAGCCTCAGATATTGCCCTCATATAAGATAAAATAATAAAAGCTAACATAAATGCTTTAACAAAGATCTAGTGTTTTAAAGTGATAGATAAAATCTGCGAATAATACCACGTCATAGAGACTATTATTAATATATCATAAGGTATAGCATTTACAAAATTTAAAAGAATAGTTATAGCTAAGGCTAAGTAAATATATTTTCTGCTGCTTAA
>JAVYQJ010000065.1 GCA_038731975.1 Thermofilaceae archaeon
GTTCCCGTACAAGCCCAGGCCGAGGCAGATCGAGGTCGCCGAGGAGATGGCTAGAGCGCTCAAGCGGACCAACGTGATCCTCGAAGCTCCAACGGGGTTCGGGAAGACGCCGGTCGTCCTATACGCGCTGCTCCCCTACGTGGAGAGGGGGAGGAGGATCGTATGGGCGGTGAGGACGGGGAGCGAGACCGACAGGCCCGTGGAGGAGCTGGCGGTTTTCCGCAGGGAGCTGGGGCTCAAGCTGGTCGGCGTCAGCTTCCGAGGGAAGAGGGACATGTGCCTCCTAGCGAGGAAGTTCGGCAGCGACCTTGACTACAGCGAGGTCTCCTACATCTGCAGCAGGGAGAGGAGCAAGTGCAGCTTCTACCGGAGGCTGGGGGATGTGGACCCGTACCCTCTCGTTGCGCGCGGCGCGCTCACCTACAGCGAGGTTTACCGGTGGGCGAGCGAGTGGGGGGTCTGCCCCTACTTCCTGCAGAGGAAGCTCCTCGCACACGCGGATCTAGTGGCGCTCAGCTACAACTACGTGGTAAGCCAGGAGCTGAGCTGGAGCGTGAGGCAGCTCATCCCCTTCGACGAGTCGGTGCTCGTGGTCGACGAGGCGCACAACCTGCAGAACCTCGACTTGGGCGGCGACTCGGTAACCGAGGGGACGCTGCAGAGGGCGTTAGAGGAGGCGGCGGAAGTCGGGAGCAGGAAGGCGGTTGAGCTCGTGCGCCACGCGATCGACTACGTGGCTGACAGGTTCAAGGGGTTGGGGGAGGAGGAGTCGGAGCTCTTCGACCCTGAGGAGCTCATCCCCGACTATGGGGATGGGCTGCTGGAGGAGGCTTTGAGAGCCGGGGAGATGGTCAGGGAGTTGAGGTACAGGCAGGGGAGGAGGCCCAGGTCGAGCCTCCACCACTTCGCCACCTTCCTCGAGGCGGCGCTGGGGTTGAAGGGGGTTAGGGGGATCGCTTTCATCGCTGAGAGGGTGAACGGTAGAGTTTCGCTGAGCATATGGGACATGCGATCCGCTGAAGTGCTCGGAAGCGTTTGGAGCCGGTTCCACAGGGTAGTCTTCATGTCGGGGACGCTCAGCCCAATCGAGGCTTTCGCCGAGACGGTGGGCGTAGGCAGCTACCACGCGATCAGCGTGCCCAGCCCCTACGATGAGGCGAACGCGTCCGTCTACCTCGTCACCGACTTGACGACGAGGGGCGAGGAGCTGAGCAGAGAGATGGCTGAGAGGTACGTGGAAGCCGTAGTCAAGCTGCTGTCGAGGGTACGCAGGAACACCGCGATCTTCGCTGCAAGCTACCGCGTGCAGCAGGGCCTCATCGACGCAGGCCTCCTCAAGCGCGCTGAGGAGCTGGGCTACAGGCCCTTTGTCGAACGGCGCGACATGTCCGGCCTCGAGGCGGCGCAGGCTCTAAAGAGCTTCAAGGCGATGGCGGGAGAGGGGAGGGGCCTGCTCGTAGCCCCTATGGGCGGCCGCTTCGCGGAAGGGGCGGACTACCCGGGGGAGGAGCTGATGTGCGTCTTCCTCGCCGGAATCCCTTTCGAGAAGCCGACGACGAAGACGCGGCTGTATATCGAGTACTACCAGAGCCTCTACGGGGAGGAGAAGGGGAGGCTCTACGCCTACGTCTACCCCGCGATCCGGAGGGCTGCGCAAGCGCTTGGCAGAGCCTTGAGGAGCCCGAAGGATCAGGCCGTGCTCGTCCTGGGAGACTACCGGTACAGGAGCTACCTGAAGCTCCTTCCCGACTACGTTGCAGAGCTACTGAGGGAGGTGGATCACACGCAGCTGGATAGAGTCAGGCTTCCCTGGTTGGAGACGAGGTTTTGATCGGATTAAACCGCTTTCCTCTCTACTCGGGCTACGTACTCGCAGTACGGGTCCCCCTTTGCAATGCACCTTATCTCTCTCGCTACAACCTCGAACTCGCCAGTAACCCCCCAGTACCCCGCGAGCCAGCCCGCGATTAAGCCCCTGATGAAATTCCCCCTGATTTCCCCGGCACCCTGGAACAGCTCGCACTCGAAGCTGTCGTAAACCCTTACAACCGCCTCCCTCCGCTCGTCGTCAAGCCTGACGATTTCGAACCTCCCGAAGCCCACGGCCAAGAGGTAGGATTCAAACAGCTTCCAAGCGTGGCGCCTATCGACGATCTTGCTGTGCTTCTCGTACCCGCGGAAGCCTGCCCCGTAGCCAACGGTGTAAAGCAGGATAGCGTACGGCGTTCCAAACCTCTGCCAACCCTCCTTCACTAAACCCTCGTACATCGGCCGCGAGAAAATGATTGCCCTATCACCTTGCAGTAATAGGGGGAAGGAGAAGGGATCGATAGCTACGCCGTCCACGATCGGTGGAGCGTACAGAACATCGGAGACGTACGGGACCCGCTTCATTTTTTGAGCGATATCCTCAGCCATCCTCTCCTTGCCCTTCAAGTCTGCTATCAGTATAGCCGTTAAGGCCTCTCCCGCTCTAGCTGCAGAAACTTTCAGGAGGAGAATTGGTACGCCCATTCCCGCCAGCACGTCTACGAGCTTGTCTAAAATCCCCACCGCGGTTAACGCTTCCGGTTTAAACCTAATGTGGAATACGAAGGGAACAGCTCCCGGCACTACTGCTAGCCTGCCTACCACGTAGGGGGTGTAAATCGTCCCCCACCTCTCGTTTTTCACAAGGTTTTCTCGTGGAATACTATTTAAGAGTATTGCATGAAGGCATCATAACATAGTACTAACCTTAGTATTTACTTTATTTATCTGTCAAAACATTTGCGTTATGATTTTATAAGATGATCTTTTAGAAACTAACGGTCAGTGTAGGACCGCTTCGTTCACGGTTCACGCCCGAGGTAACTCATCACCTAGGGGGTGGGTGGGGCTCTCTGCTTAAGCTTTTCCCGTTTCAGAGGTACTTTTTGTACTCCCAGTCGGTGATTAGATTCCACGTTTTCTCCCAAGGGCCGGCAGCCTCGATGTACTCCCTCCACTCCCTCTTCTTCACCTCTAGGTAGGCTGACGCAAGCTCGCCTGGCACTTCTAGCTCGTGGGAGGCTCTCTCGAACTCCTGCAGTGCAGCCTGCAGGTTTGGGGGTGTTTCCTCGGTTCCCGGTACATCATAGGCTGAGGCTGCTAGAGGTTCCGGCGGTTCACCCCCTTCCTCCAAACCCTTTAAAGCGGATGTCAGGAGGAGGGCTAGGGTCAGGTAGGGGTTCATCAAGGGATCGGGCTCCCTCACCTCGATGCGGGCGATCGAGCTTCCGTACCTCGGCACTCTGACCAGCGCGCTCCTGTTCGCGTAGCCCCATACCAACCTCGTGGGCGCCTCGTGGTGGGGGACGAGCCGCTTGTACGAGTTCACCGTGGGAGCCGCGACAGCGGCGAGCGGCTTCGAGTACTTGAGGACTCCCGCTAGGCACCCAACGCCGATCTCCCCCATTGAGCCGTTACCGCCGTTCGCGTTCTCGCCGAGCGCTCGTAGGCTCAGGTGGACGTGGGCTCCGCTCCCGTTGACCCCCCAGAAGGGTTTCGGCATGAATGTGGCTCTCAAGCCGTGGGCGCCAGCCACAGTCGAAGCGATGTGCTTGAGGAAGAGGAAGCTGTCCGCCGCGCGCATGGGATCGAGCGGGGGCAGGTTGTACTCGTACTGGCCCGGCGCCACCTCGTGGTGCACCTTTGA
>JAVYQJ010000066.1 GCA_038731975.1 Thermofilaceae archaeon
GCCCTCCTCAAGCTGATCGTAGGGGCGAGGCCGCTACCAGCTTAACCCCCATACGGCTCAGCCTTAGCGGGAAGCTTCTCGCACATTCGCCCGGTTGAGCCGCGGGAGAGCCCAGCCAGGGTAGAGCATGGGGAACAGCGAAGGGGGGAGATTAAAGAAAAGGGGAAGTTTGCGCGAGGATCAGCGGCTCTCAGTACGGTAATCCGTAGTGCTTGACCACGATTTCGGCTATCCCCAGTTTCTCAAGGATCCTTATGGGGACCTGTAGGCTCACCTGAACAATCCCCGGTAATCTCCCGATCTCCACAGCTCCTGTTACCGTGACGCGGTTCCTAACCTCCTCAACGCTCATCCCGAAGAGCCTTGCCGCCCTCTCGAAGCCTCTCGCGGCAGCCTCGTTGATTGTGGGGCCGGAACCGATCACCTGCACGGGGGCGGACTCCTCGACTTCCACTCCCAGCTCCTTGGCGAGCCTCCTCACCTCCTCCCACTCATCCTTGCGCCACGGCTTGGCCAGCGGGGGCAAGTCCTCCTCGGGTGGCAGCAGGATTGGGCCGTCCAGCTTCAAGCCCTTAACAACCTCCACCTTCACGACCGCTTCGGCCGCGATATCGGTCGTGTGGCCGGCCACCTCGCCATCCCCCTGCATAGCGTGCGCGTCGCCAGCGTAGATGCCGGCCCCATCAACCTTCACCGGGACGATGAGCACGCAGCCGGGCCTCACCGAGTCCACATCGAGGTGGCCGTCGGTGAGGTCCCTCTCGTACTGCTCCCTCGTGATCGACCAGGGGTGAGGGGCGTTGATGAGGAAGGCCCCGAAATCCCCCGCGTTGTGCGAATCAGGGATGTCAACCGCGGGCGTGGAGCCAAGCTGGCCGAGGAAGGGCCTGAGCCTCGACGCGACGCCGGGCATATCGGCTTTACCCAGTATCAGCACCGAAACCTGCGCGGACTTGGCGGGTAGGCTGGCGTACTCCCTAGCAGCCTCGGCGATCCTTCTGGCGAGCTCCCGGTTCACCGTAAGGCCCACCCTGCGGGCTTCGTCGAAGACCATCGTGTAACCGTGAACCATCCTGAAGGGCGACGCGGGGGACCCGCACCTCTTGCACCTCACAGCTTCCTCGCCGGTGCCGGAAACCTCGAACTCAGGCCAAGGCTCCCTGCAGACCGGGCACCTCTTCGCAACGTAGGGGTCGCCCACGAACGCTCCGTCCACGGGCCTATCGACGCCCGACGAGGAGGCTTTGGAGAGAACCCTCAGGCTCTCGAAGCGCAGCACCACCGCGTCTCCGACCCTCGCCCCCTCAACGGCCACCGGCACGTTCACCTCGTGCCCACCCCTCAGCGTCGGGGTGAGCATCGGACCCCAGCAGCCGGGCGTCGTGATGAACCTGATCCTACCACCGTCGGCGACGGGCCCCAGCATTCTCGTGTGGGGACCTATGATGCCGTTCGTGTAAACATCGTTAAAAACCTCCGATTCAACCATGCGCTTCACCAGAAGTTTAGGGTGCTGGTAAAAGAAGATTACCGTGATTCTTCTAGGGCAGCTTAGCCACATCGACGGGGGCGCAGGACACCGGGAGGACCAGCTTAACGCCTTCGCACTCGAGAGCCACTGGGTCCAGGTAGAAGTGGAAGGGCATCAGGTAATCGACGCCAGCCTCAACGGCGATGCGGACCGCGTCGCGGAGCGTCGAGTGGCCGTGCTCGTGCGCCAGCTCCTCGCTCGCCAATCCTCCACCAACCTCGTGCACCAGCAGCTTGCAGCCCCTCGCCAGCTCGATTATCAATCGGCAGGGCCTCGTGTCACCGCTGAAAGCGACGGCCAAGCCGCCCACCTCCACCCTGAAGGCGAGAGAGGGAACAGTGTGGTCTGCAGCGACCGCGTAAACCCTCACCCCTCCCTCCTCAAAGGCGAGAGCTGGGGCAGCGGGAGGCTCGAGAAGGTTGAGCTCAAGCACCTCCAGGTAGTGCGGGATCCCAACCGAGGCGAAGAGCGAGCGCAAATCAATGTCGGAGGGGCCGATCACCCTCAACCTCGCACCAGAGCGCCTAGCGTGCATCGCGAGCGTCGGCAAACCCAGAGCATGGTCCCCGTGCTTGTGCGTGACGAGCACCAAGTCGAGATCCGTAACCTCAAACCCACACCTCCTCAGCGCAGCGTAAACCCCTTCGCCCGCGTCAACCAGCAGCCTCAGCCCCCCAGCCTCAACCAGCAGCGAGGGAGGCCCCAACGCGGGGTCAGAAACCCAGCCCCCACAGCCCAGAGGCCTCACAATCAACCCGGCCACGAGCTCTCACTGCTCTAGCGTATAAGTGCCTCTATTTGCCATTTTTGCTGAAAACCCTATGTTTAGATCAAAAATGGCGAAAAACATAAGTACCTGGACGTAATACCCCTTATGATGAAAACCTGGGCTAAGACAATTAAGACTGCAATAAGGCTGTACAGATGGAAGCTCTTGATGCTTACCCTAGCGCTGGCACTTCTGATTTTCACAAAACGCTACGTAATTGCTACTGAACTACCACCTGGCAGTATTCCTACTCCAGACATAGATCCATTGTAAAAACTACTTACAAAGATAAAAAAGTTAGATTAAGGTGATTAAGTTGATTTCTTTCTTTAAATGTGATGAAACTCTATGGAAAGTTATTAAAGCTATTGAAAATTCTTTGACAATTACCGAGGTTTCTAAAAGCAGTAATGTGAATGTTTCAACTGTCTCCAGAATACTTTCCGAGATAAAACAAGGAAGTAAAGGTATTGCTGTACGTTTTGAAATAGAAATGGAAAAGGTGGGTATTATTAGTATTGCAACCATAAGCAGAAGATACATAGAAAGACTTCCTTTCCTCCAATCCTTTAGAGTGCTAAGAGTTCTTGGCGGCAAACTTTACCTTTATACGGGCCTCCTCCCAATTGGAGAGGCAGTTGACGAGTGGCTCTCAAACTTTGAGGAAAAATCATTGACTGTGAGAGGGTTAGAGCGAAGATTTTGGAGTCCCTCATCACCCTTGACAGTATATAACGGAGAGCTTGTTCGGGGTGATCTTGAACGCATAACTATAAGTGATCGCGATCCCCCGAAGCTACCCAGAGTAGAGATCACAATGGATGAGATCGACGTGCTACTCTATGGTGAGAAATCCAAGTGGCCGTTCGTTTCATTGCGTGAGATATCTGAAAAGAGTGAAAAATATTTGGGTAAGAAGGTCTCCCATCAGTTATTAAGCTGGCATTTCAGGAATCATCTTCTCAAGCTGTGGAATAAGAACAGAATTCGGCTTTATGCCGATCTTAGTAGGATACCTTATCGTCTTTTATACTTGGAGGGACGCGATGCGCCTGCTGTAGCTAGAGTACTTGTCCAATTACCCTGGTTCCATACGGCTTACATCGATTTTGACAGAGCCATTGTTTCGGGTCAACCGCCATGCCACTCAATGCCTCCGCTCTACGAGCGGCTTGGTGAATTGGATGTAAATACGCTAGATTTCGTAATGGAGCCAAGCACAATAAAGGGTGTCCCGATCTTCAACCTGCTCATGTCGATTACGAAGAAGCTGGAGGTGACGGCCGAATGAGGTTCACGGAGCTGCTCGACAGGTTAGCGCATCCCACGGGCCTGCTGATAAGGAGGGCTTTCGAGAGGGAGGGTTTCGGTGAC
>JAVYQJ010000067.1 GCA_038731975.1 Thermofilaceae archaeon
CTAGACCACCCCTCCAGCAGCTACGCGCTAAATTGCGCAGCCCTGAGCCATTCAAAGGCTTACCAGGGCAATTTTTGCGTGCCTCAGAAGCCGGCTTTGGCGGCCGCAGCGCGGGCGCCCTTGGGACATTTGCGAAATCTTCTTCACCCCCCCCCCTGAAAGCCACCAAAGCGAGCGGTGAAAAGTCGTCTGAACGCAGGCGGGAGCTGCGTTTCGAGCGCTTCGAGCTGTTGTCGGAAGGGCGTCGCCTGTTCCTGCATGAGGGTCGGCGGGCTGACCTGGCTTACTGGCACACGGTGCATCGCACGGCGGGTTGTAACTGGCTCCGCCACGGTGACGTTCAGGTGCATCAGAAAGAGGGCCGCGCTCATTATTCGGGGCTGATTCATTGTGGCTCGGTGTGGGCGTGTCCGGTCTGTTCGGCCAAAATTCAGGAGCAACGGCGGCAAGAGATCGCAACGGCGGTGGATTGGGCGTATGCCGAGGGCTTGCAGCCTGTTCTGGTCACGCTGACGTTCCCGCACCGCTCATGGCACCAGATTGATAACCTCCTGGAACAGCAACGGGACGCGCTGACGCGCCTACGGTCGGGCAAGGCATGGCAGAAGCTCAAGGGCCGCTATGGCTTCCAGGGGCTTGTGCGGTCGCTAGAAATCACCCATGGCCAGAATGGCTGGCATCCGCACACCCATGAGCTGTGGTTTATCCGCAAAGACGCTGATGCGGAAGCGTTGGCGGGGGAAGTTCGACGGCGCTGGCGGGCGTCGTGTGAGCGGGCGGGACTGCTTGCTGAGGGTGACGCGGGCTTTGATGAGCACGCCGTTGACGTGAAAGCCTGGTGCTCTGCCAGTGACTACCTGGCCAAGCAGGACGATAGCCGTCACTGGGGCGTCGATAGGGAGGTTGCCAAGGGCGCGGCAAAGTCAGGCAAGGGAATGCACCCGTTTGGCTTGCTACGGCGCTCCATGGATGGCTGTGAGCGCTCTGGAAGGCTGTTTACGGCCTATGCTTTTGCCATGAAGGGCAAACGCCAGGTGTTCTGGTCGCACGGTCTAAAAGCGCGGGTTGGCCTCGATGAGGTTGACGATCAGGAAGCTGCCGAGGCGGTACCGGACGAAATCGAGTTCCTGGGCCAGTTAGAGCCGCAGGATTGGGCGCTGGTACGCGATCTGGGCCAGCGGGCGCAGTTGCTCGACACCGCCGAAAAAGGCGGTTGGGCGGCGGTCGAGGCGCTTCTGTCGGATCTCTGGGCTACGGGCGGTAGAACACATCCTGCAGCCGTTGCCAGAAACCGCGGTTCCGGTACGCCTGAAGTTCGTTGGTTGACCGTTGATGCGCCTTCCGCGTCTGCTGTAGCTGCTCTTCCACATGGGCCAGTGATGCTTGCAGCTCCCGCTGCTGCTGCTGAGCGATTGCCAGTTGCTGCTCCGCCTGGGTTTTGCCTGCGCTTGTCTGATCAAGCTGGCGACGCAACTCGATCACTGTGCTGTGAGTGCGTGTCACTTCCTCCCGACTAGCGCTTAACATGGCCTCTATGGCCTCTATACGCTCTTTCAAGGCTGTTTGAGTCTCTGCCCGAGCGATTGCCCTTCGTTTCTCTTGCTCTTCCCAGAACGCCTCTACGGCGGCCATATCGGTGGGTATGGCCACGTTGGCGGCTTTCGCGTCGGTGTGCAGGCGGTTGATCTCGGCGGCGGTAAGCGGCGCGTGTTCAAGGTC
The DNA here is from genome assembly GCA_038731975.1 of Thermofilaceae archaeon. Classification (NCBI taxonomy): domain Archaea; kingdom Thermoproteati; phylum Thermoproteota; class Thermoprotei; order Thermofilales; family Thermofilaceae; species Thermofilaceae archaeon. The sequence continues at coordinate 1,720 of JAVYQJ010000067.1, forward strand.
AGGGTGTTTCTGTACCACTGCCCAAGCTCGTGACCATTGTCGCCAGGTGGACCAGGCAAGCCCAAGGCCGCCGGCATCGGTGGGTGCTTCCAGCAGCTCACGCCATGAGGTGAAGCCCAATGCACCAATCACACTGGCGTCGATCGCCTGCTTGGTGGGGCGTCCACGGGAAAGCACTTCTGGTAGGTGCTGACGGACGGTGGTCATGAAGTGCATCCACTGGTTCGGCACGTTTTCGGTACCCAGCGAGTTCAGCAGGTCGAGGCGTACACGCTTGGCCGTATCACCGTGGATATGGGAAATTTTTGCCATTTTATTACCCTTATAAATGTGTAATTGTGTATTTATTACACATTTAAACATGACATAAATCAAAGGTATTGCAAGGTGGTTTTGGAGGATCGTTTGTATTGCTCTTTGTAATGCTTAAAACGGCCTGTAACCCGCATGGTTGAGCGGTTAGGGGTGTTGCTTGTATTGCCTTCTGTAGTACATTTGAAAAACTTTATTTTTTGAATATCGTTATAAATCATTGGTTTAGCATCCCCGAAGGGGTGCGTACTGTGTATGACTTCCACCGTTAAGGAATCACCCTCCAAAAACACGGGTAAAACGACCAGAGGGATAGGCCACCATAGGTTAAGGAGGTATCGTAGGATTCAAGCCATTTATGGCTTGGTAGAGGGCGCTTTGCGCCCAGGTAGTTGGAGCCAGGAGGTAGCTATGTTTCAGCTTATCGTGTTGATTGCTGTGGTCTGTGTGCCGATCCTGAGCCTGTTGGCCATCAAGGTGAAGATGGAACGACAGGAGCGGGAAAAGGCTCAATTGATGCAGGAAAGTGCAGCGTTGCAGGGGCTTTACGAACGTCAGTTGTAGGCAAGGTATTTCTCCCTTTTACGGGCTATGTACCATCTGTAATACGTTTTTATTTTCTGCCGGTTACGCATAATCACCCCCCTTTGGTGCGCTGGATTACCCCCCTTTACGCATAATCGCACCTACTTTCCGCGCTGAATCAGTACCCTTTGGTACGCATAATCGGAACCCCTTTGGTACGCAGAATCGCATTCCCTTTGCTGCCTAAAACGAACAAGGTATCTCTCTCCGTTTGATTGTCGATGAAGGTGGCCATGTCGCTGGAAATTGGGTGATGGTGAGCGGAGCGAACGCACGCCGAACAGCGCGGCACGGGGCTTGAAGGGCCATAACTGTTGGCAGCTTGCGCGGAACAGCACAAACCACAACGCCCTCATGCCAAACACGGGGTTAAGCCTGGGGCGTCGTTGAGGTTTAGCGGTAGCTGGGTATTAGTCCGGTATGAGTATTCGCGTGAGCAGCACTGCTCCGATCAGGATAACTACTGTTGCTGACACACCTGTTGGGTCTATTGCTGCTAACCCTGACATTCCCTTGTAAATCGCGATGACTGCTATGTATTTTGTTTCCATGCGTATCTCCTTTTGTTGGATCGCATGGTATTTAGTCGAGCATCACGATTAATTAACTGGGTAGTTATAAAACGAGTAACTTGCATAGATTTTGGAAAACCCAACAGCTTTGGATTTTCTGATATGCTGTTGTTAAGCCTGAATTTCAGGCATGAAAAACCCCAGATCATTGGCCCGGCAAGGCCTCCCTGGGGTAATCCATTCAGTAGGTAGGGACATTATGAGCACTGAGAAACAGAATCTCAAGCTCTGCAAGGCCCTTAAGGGCGTTGCAGATGCACGAAACAGCTAGACCACCCCTCCAGCAGCTACGCGCTAAATTGCGCAGCCCTGAGCCATTCAAAGGCTTACCAGGGCAATTTTTGCGTGCCTCAGAAGCCGGCTTTGGCGGCCGCAGCGCGGGCGCCCTTGGGAC
>JAVYQJ010000068.1 GCA_038731975.1 Thermofilaceae archaeon
TCCGGCCACGGGTACTCCTCCAGCTCGACCCTCTGGAGCGGGTGCCTACGGTACGTGTACGTGTAGGCGCGGGGGGAGAAGATGACTTCAACACCCCAGATGTTCACAGCGACCTCAAACTCGCCCTCCCTACCAACGACCCACGTTGGACCGTAAACCCACTCCCTTGCAGGCTTAGCTGTTGCGGGGGGCTTGAAACCCCCCTTGAGGGCGCAGCCGGTGCCTCGCACATCGATGTTCAACGCCCTTAGGAGCCGCTCAAAGCTCTCGCAACCGGTGGTTTTCAGGAGCTCCGCAAGCGGTTCAGGCCGGCAGTTGAAGTCGAGAGGCACACGGTCGGGGACCTCGTGCTCAATGGCTCGAATGCACCTCTCCCTCGGCTGCACGCGATCAGCAAAGGAGTGCTGCGATAAAAATCGCTTGCCCCAGCGTGCACGGCGATTCCCGGGAGGGTGGTTAGTTAGGCTTAAAGCTGCTGTGAACGCTGGATTGATGTGGGCTTCAAAGTCATCGCGGCGCTGCTGCTAATCTTAGCTTCTGCAGGTGCAGCCGTCGCGACACCGATCAGCGTCTGCGCCGTTGAGTACGGTATGAGCACATGCCCCCACTGCCTCCACCTCAAGGAGACCCTGACGAGGATGGGAATCCCCCTAACCTTCGTGGACGTGAACGAGAACCGAACCGACACGGAGGAGTACATGAGTTTGTACAGCGCGCTGGTCGGGGGCACGTACTACGTACCCTTCACGGTCTTCATCGTGAACGGTACAGCCAGGCTGGCCGTGGTGGGGGATAGGGATGCCGCGGAGCTCCTCCGCCTCCTCAGTGTAGCCGTCAACGCCACCGGCCTACTCCTCTCCACCGCGAGGGGGAATGAAACCTGGATCACGGATAGCCGCCTCATCAAGACACTAAACGCAACTGTCACCCGGAGAGCTCCCCCGCCCGCCGTCATCCTGCTTCCTGGCGCCGTGCTGCAAGGGGAAGCGAGGCTGCTGACGCCCTTCGGGACGCCGTTGGCATCCGCAGACGTGCTGGTCGCGTGCCCCGGGGGCGTGCAGTACCGCGGCACTTCGGACTCTCTCGGCCGCGTTCAGCTGGCCTGCGGTGAAGCCAACATTACCGTCCTGTACTGGATGGGCCTCCCCATTAACAGGACCGTATCGGCGAGACCGGGTTCAAGCGTGACGGTGGGGGGTGTTGGCAGGCTCACCATCAGGGTTCAAGACCTCCTCAACAGGCCGCTGCCCCAGGCTAGCGTTAGCCTCATTAGAGGTAGGGTGGAGCTTGTCGGGGAAACGGGAAGCGACGGCTCCATCACAGCCGATCTACCCGCGGGGAGCTACGCTCTCTCCGCCTCAAAGGCTGGCAAATCGTCCACGATCGAAGCCAGAGTTGTCGAGGGGGAGGCCGCGGAGGTAGCTCTGACACTGGACATTATCTTAACCATCGGGGGGTACGGCATCGGCCTACGCGAGCTGTCCGTAGCGGTGGGCGCTGCCGCCATAACTGCTGTAGCAGTTATGTTGCTAAGGGGGAGGGCAAAGGCGGTAAAAACGGCGAGTGAGGGGGGCAGCGAAGGATAAGTTTAAATTGCCGAGGGCATAAGGTTTTTGATAGTATGAGTCAACTCGAGTTGGTGAACGATTTTAATAGGCAGTTGAACCAGGAGCTGAGGAACGCTTACCTTTACCTATCGATGGCCGCCTACTTCGAAAGCGTTACGCTACCCGGTTTTGCCCACTACTTCACGGTGCAAGCTCGTGAGGAGCTTGAGCACGCGATGAAGTTCTACCGCTTCATGGTGGATCGGGGTTGGAGCGTTGAGCTGCAGGAGATCCCGAAGCCGAAGACAAGGTGGGCCAGCGTGCTGGAGGCGGCTGAGGACTTCCTCAACGCTGAAGTCGAGAACACGAAGAGGATTTGGAGGATGGTGGATTTGGCGAGGCAGGCTGGCGATAAAGCTGCAGAAAGCTTCCTCAAGTGGTTCGTTGACGAACAGGTGGAAGAGGAGAAGAACGCCAGCGAACTACTGGCAAGAGTAAAGCTCGTGAAAGACCACCCTGCCGGCCTCCTCGCGCTCGATAGAATGCTAGCTGAAAGGAAGTGAACAACCTTTACGGTAAACCCTTTTTCTGTTAGCTGTTCTTACGGCGACACTCTTTTTATCGCTGTTATAGGACCCGAGCCGTGGCGAAGCATAGAGCGCTGGTTCTAGCCATCTTCGTGCTGTTCCTCCTATTCCATCAAGCCGACCGCTTCGTGATATCAGCTGTCGCGCCGCAAGTGATGGAGGACTTTCACGTGGAGTACTTCGAGCTGGGCCTCGTCTTCTCCTTGACGGGCTTCATAGCAGCGATCCTCTACCCCGTTTGGGGCTTCCTCTACGACAGGTACTCGAGGCGGCTCCTCGTCAGCTTGGCTGCAGTCGTCTGGGGTTTCACCTCGCTCATCAACGCACTATCAAGGTCGTTCGCGGAGTTCTTCGCAACCCGTCTCTCAACGGCTGTCAATGACGCCGCTCCACCGGGCATGTCGAGCCTTGTCCTCGACTACTTTGAGCCCGAGCGTCGGGCCAGAGCCATGGGCATCCTCAACACGACAGGCCCTCTCGGCGCCATTCTAGGCACCGTTCTCTCCCTTAGCCTCGTCTCAGCCGGCCTTTCCTGGAGGTACGCGTTTTACATCACCGGCTCGATCGGCATCGTCACCGGTCTCCTGCTCTACTTGTTCGTGAGGGACGTGCCGCGCGGGAGCAGCGAGCCGGAGCTTAAGGGCTTGCTGTCAAAGGACGTCTTTAAGGCTAAAGTTTCAGACTTGGTGAAGCTGACTAGGAATAAGTCCCTCCTGCTCCTCTACCTTCAGGGCTTTTGGGGCGTGTTCCCGTGGGCCGCGATAACGTACTGGATCATAACTTACATGCAGAACGAGCGCGGCATGAGCCCTGAAGCCATCATGGTAACGATGGTCGCCTGGTTGGTAATGATGGCCGCCGGAAACCTATTCGCAGGGTATATGGGGGACGCTCTGTACAGGAGGACGATCCGGGGGAGGGCGATCTACGGGGCCATCATCGTCTTCCTCTCAGCCGTGCTGATCCTCCTGACGATGAGGGCCAGATCGGAGTGGGAGTTCTTCATCTTCGGCATCGCGACAGCCTTCGTGATACCGCAGGCCGGACCCCAGGTTTCAGCGATGTGGGGCGACATTGTGGAGCCAGAGCTGCGCTCTAGCGCGGCCTCCTTCCAAGCCTTCTTCGAGAACATTGGGAGCAGCTTCGCCCCCGCTATCGCGGGATACCTAGCTGCAAGGTGGAGCTTGGGCGAAGCGATACTCTGGATCGGAGTATCCACTTGGCTGCTATGCTTCGCGTTCTTCACGCT
>JAVYQJ010000069.1 GCA_038731975.1 Thermofilaceae archaeon
CCCGTAGTATCACCTCCAAGTAATACTCCCGTGCTCACCCTAAAAAGGTATTACGTCGCATTCTATTTATAGAACACGAACAGTTCATATAATTTATTGTGAATTAACAAAATTGTTGTCCACACTCCATGGAAGAAAAATAATCTTTAAATATGTGAATGTAACTAAGTCCATCTATGAAATTAATATTACTGAGTATATTGCTTGGATTAATTATACCGCTGTTTGTTCCAGTTTTTAACGGAGGCAGTCAATTTTATGTACTTGAAGTGTCGAGTACGTTCCCATTTGAGATAAATGGTATATCTTACTCTCCCGGTAACTACTATCTAACTTATAGAGGAATAGTAAATATAACCTTCTTCAATTTATATTATCAATCAAATACATCAAGATTACATCTTATAGGAATAAACTTTAATGGTACCTTCCTCAATTCGTCATCAGAAATTCTAGGTATATTAAAAATTTATAGTAGATCTAATTTTACATCTGTAATAGTTAACACTAGTGAGATATTTTATACGCGTATTTCTTCTCTTTACGATAGAGAATTTTACGTTACAGTTAATGCTAAACATGGCTCTCCAATAAGCAGTGGTTGGTATGCTTCTGGAGAGTTACTTACAATATCTTTAGGTGATACTTATCAAAATGGTTCAATAAGGTACGTAATATCTCATGTATTCGTTAACGGTACGCAGAAAACTTCATTTAGTGTTAATTCGCCTTTGGTAGTCAATGTGACATATCTTGTACAATATTTGGTTAACTTTTCTAAACCTACTTATGCATATATAAATGACAGTTTAGAAATAATGAGCTCCCAATGGCTATCTAACAATACTCAACTAGCTATTCCGAAATATATTAATCTAACTAGAGATACTAGAATATTTACTACTGGAAATTTTACCGGAGTAGTATATATTAGTAAACCGATAATTATAAATGATACTCAAATTTTCCAATATTATGTTAACGTTAAGGAGCCAATAATAGCTAAAATTAATGGAAATTATACTAATCTTACTTCAAATTGGTATAACGCGGGGACGCAAATATATATCCCCCAATATTTTCCCTTAATTAATGATTATAGAATAACCATATATGGAAATCTTACTGGAATGTTTACTGTAGAGTCTCCACTTATAATAAATGATAGAGAGAACGTTCAATACTATTTACAATTTCCATTTTCTTTGCAAATAAGTCTATCTAATGGTACATCATACTATGGAACAAATATATGGATTAATAATGGTACTTATGCGGTAATATATTCTCAAATACGTTATATAAATAATGTAACTAGAGCAGTGGTAATACAACAAGTCTTTAATTCTCCAAACTTTGGGAAATTAAATTATATATTACAATATTTTGTTACTTCAAATTTACCATTACCCGTTTCCATAAATGGAACTAACACTACATTAACTAATGGCTGGTTTAATCGAAGTACAGTATTTTACGTCTACCCTGTGTATTATGTGAATTCTACTGAAAGAATAGTGATCTTATATATTAATTATAGAAATGTTACTTTACTCTCACCATTATCTTTTAATGTATATTATATTAGAGAATATCTAGTTAATATAGAGGGATATTACTCACATTCAGCTATATTAGACGAGAAATTCTGGGAACCTTATGGTTCTATTGTGCAAGTACCATTGCAATATAAATATGAAGGCATTTATTTTGAATCCAATTCAACTACTAATCAATATTATATATTTGCTCCTATAAACATTACGATTTATTATGAACCAATAGATATTACAACTTCAGTCTATGCTCCAGTGCTTGCAGGATTACCTATAGAAGCGTTCGTAATAACTGTGGTTATAATAATCATCTTAACGTTAGTTTTACTTGCATTTAACAGAAGTAAGGTTAATAAATAAATGATTTTATCAAAGAGTGTGCCTCATAATTAATGAATAAAATATTAATAATGTTATTCAAAGAGTTTTGAATCAGCTAATCATTTACTTTTAGTATAGTCTTTTCATAGTAGCAGCAAAGAGGGTTGCAAAAAGTTTTTTTAATAAGGCCAATAAGAAAAGAACTCCCCACATACACTTATATAGTATGATAATAATTTTATACTGTGGTACTTTTAAGTATTACAATAACAGCTAAAAATGAAGCTCCAGTAATAGATAAGGTATTAAATAACTTGGTTGAACAGCTAAATGATCTAAATTATGAAATGATTTTAATAGATAATTGGAGTACTGATAATACTTTTCAGCTATTAAAGAAATATGAAAATGAATACATTAAAGTTTTTAGATACAAAGGGAGTAAAGGCTCTGCAAGAAATTTTGCTCTTAAAAATGCAGATGGAAAATATGTAATGGCATTAGATGCTGATCAGATTTATCTTAATTTGGATAAATTTCTTAAAGATTACTTTTCAACATATTCTTCATATGCGGTAAAAATTGGGAGAAGCTCATTTCCGATAATATCTCCCAAGGAATTATTAATGAATGTAGGAGGATGGAGAGATCTGCAGTTTGGAGAAGATTGGGATTTATGGTTTAGATTGGCGGAGGCATGTAAATACGTTTATCTTGCAGATTATGATTGGGTATTTGGAGAACATATTAGAGATCATAAAAATAATTATAGTTCAATAATATCAAGAATACGAAAATATATGATAAAATATAGAGATTTATATATAGTTGGATTACCAGTTTACTCACAAAATATTTATGATAAGTTTTTTTATCGGCTAGGAAGGGTGTTATCATTTTTCAATAGCGAAAAGAAAATAGTATATAATTGCACTAAATACTTAGAAATGCCTATTGATAAAATGGGAAGCGAAATTGATTGGGATTTGCAGTTTCATTATAATTTAATTAAATATCAACTTTTAACGTGCAAAAATAAGACTATATTTTTAGAAATATTATCTAAAATTGATAATTATTTAAAAAGAAATTACGGTATAATGTAACATATAAACCACATCATTTATTCTAATCTCCCATTTTTTAGAAAGCTAAATGTTTACTTTTGTATTTATAGGATCTAAAAGATTAACGAGAACTTGACGTATCGATATGTAAGATTCCATTATCTTCTCCGAGTGTGGACAACAATTTCATTCATTTGGAATATTTACATTTATTATCACTCCCCTGTCTAGCAAATATACTGGAGCGTAAAGCGCGTTATAAGCTAGAAAGAACACTGATAACCACCTCGTGAGCG
>JAVYQJ010000070.1 GCA_038731975.1 Thermofilaceae archaeon
TGCTCATGTCGATTACGAAGAAGCTGGAGGTGACGGCCGAATGAGGTTCACGGAGCTGCTCGACAGGTTAGCGCATCCCACGGGCCTGCTGATAAGGAGGGCTTTCGAGAGGGAGGGTTTCGGTGACCCGGATCGGTTGGCGGTTGAAGCGCCGAGGAAGCTGCTGGACTATCTGTCGAAGCTGTTTGAGGATGAGAGGACGGCTAAGTTGTTCCTGTACTTGACGGGTGTGGCGCTGAGGAATCGGGTTGGCGTTGTCTCGGAGGAGGAGTGGCTGCACGCTTTCGAGTCCAACGATGCTGCCTACGTTAGGGGGTGGATGGAGAAGCTGGATGAGCTGCTGCGCTAGCCTCCCCCGCGCTCAACCCTCCTCACCCTCCTCGTCGCCACCAGCGTGGCGCCGCAGGGGCCCTCCAGTACCACCTGCCCGATCTCGACGGGCGCTTCAACCTCGAGGTGGGCTGTAGCCTTCACCACCTCTCTCACGCAGTCCTTCGGTACGGGCTTCCTCGTCACTACGGAGACAACGGGTAGGTCTCCGTTCCGCACCTTCACGACGGTCATCACGTGGCGCAGCGGCTCCGTCAGCTCCTGCCTCGCGTACTCCACTCCTCTGGCGCACCCGTAGCCCTCCACCTCCAGGCCCCCATCGGTCCTTTTCGCTCTGAGCGTGCAGCTGGCGGGGCAGAGGATGCAGATGAGCTCGACCTCACTCACGCGGGACCACCTCCAGCGTCACTCTACCGGCCTCCACCGCGGGCTTCAGCCTCGCCGGGTCGAGCTTCAACCTGATCATCTCGGCCGGCCTGACGGCCACGGCGTAGCTCCTCACACCGGCCTCCGGCACTCTCACGAAAACCCCCTTCTCCGGCCTCTCAACCCTCGCGTACAAGGTGACCTCCCGCTCTCCGCTCAGGTAGTGCGGGACTGCGAGCCTGACGTTCCTGCCCCTCGTGACGGGGAGCCAGCGGGTCGGCGGCACGCCCCCCTCGACGAACAGCTTCGCCCCCTCGGCGGCCCTCTCTCCCTGCTCCGCTGCGTAGTCCACGAGGTCGTTGATGACGAGCGCGTTCCCGGCCGCGAAGACGCCGGGCACGCTGGTCTCCAGCAGCTCGTTGACCACCGGGCCTCCGGTGGCCGGGTCGATCGCGCAGCCGATCTTCTCCAGCAGCTCCACGTTGGGCCTCAAGCCCGCCGCCACCACGACGGTGTCGCAGGGGATCTCGAACTCGGTTCCCGGGATCGGCTTGAGCGCCTCATCGACTCTGGCCACGATGACCCTCTCGACCCTCCCCCTCCCGGCGACTTTGACCACGGCGTGGCTGAGGAGCAGCGGTATGCCGAAGTCGTGGAGGCACTGGACGACGTTCCTCATCAAGCCTCCGGGCCACGGCATTATCTCGACGACCGCCCTCACGCGGGCCCCCTCGAGCGCGAACCTCCTCGCCATGATCAATCCCACGTCCCCCGACCCCACGATCACGACCTCCCTCCCCGGGAGCACCCCGTAGAGGTCCATGAGGAGCTGCGCCTCCCCCGCCGTCATGACGCCCGCCGGCCTATCGCCGGTGACTCCGATCTCGAAGATCGTCCTCTCCCGCGCGCCCGTCGCGAAGATCACCGCCTTCGCTCTCACCCTGACCACTCCCGCCCGCGTAACGACGTTGACCACCTTCTCGTCGTAAGCCTCAACCTCGACCGAGTGGACGTAAGCCTTCAGCAGGCAGCTCACCCCACTCCTCTCCACCCTCTCCATCAACCGGTGAGCGAACTGGGCTCCCGTCATGTCCTCGCCGAAGTAGTGGAGGCCGAAGCCGGGGTGCACGCACTGCAGCGGGATCCCGCCGAGTGTCTCCCGTTCCTCGAGCAGAACCACCTCCATCCCGAGCTCCGCGGCTCTCGCGGCAGCCGCCATCCCAGCCGGCCCACCGCCCACGACGACAACGTCGCACTCCCGCTGGATCACGCGGCCCCACCCCTCAGGAGGGCTTTCACATCCCCGTACCCGTAGGGGCCTGTGGCAACGGGCACCGCGTGCAGGGGCTGCCCCGTGAGCTCGGAAACTATCAGCGCAATCCTCCACCTGCAGAAGCTGCCCTGGCACCTACCCAACCCGGCGTAGGCTCTGAACTTGATCCCGTCGAGCGTGACGCGCGCCCCAATCCTCCTTATGCGCTCCACGGCCTCCAGGATCTCCGCCTTTGAAACCATCCTGCAGCCGCACACGATTTCGCCGTAGTCGGGGTTCTCCCTGGCGAGAGCATCGATCTCCTCCAAGCTGCGGCCCGCAACCCTCGTGATCCCGCGGCGGCGGGGGTTCCACCTCCGCTTCCTACGCAGCTCCACATCGTAGGTCTTAGCGATGAGCTCGACCACGTAACGCGCGATGGCGGGCGCCGCGGTGAGCCCCGGCGACCGTATGCCGGCGACGTTGACGAAGCCCCACGGGTCCTCGTACGCCCTTATCAGCCACTCCCCGCCTGGGGGTTCCGGCCTTAAGCCCGCGAATGTTCTGATCACCCTGCTGCGGGGTGGGAGCTCCCGAAGGAGCCTTGAAGCCTCCCTCAGCACTAGCTCCACCCCACCCGCGGTCGTCGATGTGTCTTCCTTCGCCTCGTACGGGAGGTCCTCAGCGGTGGGCCCCAGCAGCAGGTTCCCGTGCACCGTCGTAAGCGCGTAAACTCCCTTCGTCACCGGCGTCGGGACGGTGTGGAGGATCCTCAACGGCTTCAGGGGCACGTTCTCGTCGAAGATCACGTACTCGCCCCTCCTCGGCCGGATCCTGAAGCCCTCCTCAACCCCGGCTGAACGCGAGATCTCGTCGGCGTAGAGGCCCGCGGCGTTCACCACAACGTCAGCCTCGATGAAGCCCCTGCTGGTTTCAACACCCTTCACTCCACCCCCCTCCACGACCACGCGCTCCACCTCGGTTTCCGTCAGCAGCCTAACCCCGTTCTCCACCGCGTTCTCCACGATAGCTACCACAGCCTCGAAGGGGGAGATGGTGCCGGCGGTGGGAGCATAAACCGCGCCGAGAGCCGAGTCGCTGGCGAGCGGCTCGAGGGCTTTCAGCTCGCGCCCGTAGACGGGCCTTACGCCGGGCACTCCGTTCACCCTCGCAAGCTCGATGTACTTCAACGCCTCCCGCTCCTCCTCGGGCGTGGAGAACACCATCAGCTCTCCCGGCCAGCGAGCCGGGATTTCGAGCTCCTTAA
>JAVYQJ010000071.1 GCA_038731975.1 Thermofilaceae archaeon
CTCCCCTCCAGCGCGAGCTTGCTCTTCAAGCTCCTGACCAGGTCGCCCCTCAGCGAGAGCGTCACTTTGACCTTCCCGACCACCATACCGCCGGCAGTACATACGTACAGCAGTATATAAGTATCGCCCGGCGCCTTTAGCCTCCCGGCCTTCCCAGCCCCCATCCGGCGCACGCGCCGGTCTAGCCCCGCCTCCACGAGTGCAGAAACGGGGTTGTCCCGGGATGAGCTGCGGCGCCCCCTTAGGGGTACGGGGATTGCCGTCCCGTAGCCCAGCTGGCCGCCGGCTTCGCTCCGCGCGCTTCGGTAGAGCCGCTTTAGCGGGCGGGGCTCGAAGGTGAGCTAGGACCATTCAGCCGGGCTCGAGAGTTAGGTACACCGGCCTTCTCCTACCTCTCGATAGGCTGGCCTGAGTGGGGTTATGGAACTCATGACGGCTAGCAGCCTGGCGCCGTGGCTCCCCGAGCCTTGATTGCTTCGAGGAGCCCCTGCCTCATGCGCCTGCACTTGAACAGCGCCGGCGAGGTAGAGGGCTACGAGCCCCCGGCCGCCCCTCCAGACCACGCTCTTAATCGTGTCTAGGATTGCAGCCCCTCCCTGGGGCGGCGATCCTACCCTCGCCCTCCAGCTTGACCCTGCGGGCGCCGAGGGGGGGATGGAAGCCTCTCGTGTCCATCGCGTCTCGACCCCCTCGGCGCTCACTGGGAAGGTGGTGTAGTCGATGTAGCTGGTGTCTACGCTCCTCGTCCGCTGCTAGCCACTCACGGCCCCACTCCTCGCCGGGGGTGCTGCTGGCTCGATCTGGCGTCGTGCCTCCTGCCCGGCTCTCCTCAGCGCTTTGCCCCGGCTGCAGGGTCCGCGGGCTGTGGTTGTGGTGGGGAGTTAGCGTTAAAAGATATCTTTTGGATGATTTCTCGCGGCTGGATGTCTGCGCTACCGCTCTCTGAAGAGGAGAGGAGGATCTACGAGAGGATTGAGAGGGGCGGTGTCGAGGGCGTCGCGAAGAGCGAGGTCGTCAAAGGCAAGAGGAAGGAGGAGATCCTGGAGAGGTTGATCAATCGCGGGCTTGTTGTCGCGGAGAGGGTGGGTAGGGGGGTGCGCCTTTGGACAAGGGAGAACTACGAGAAGCGCAGGGGCGCTGCCCCTAGGGTCGACATCACGACGGTCTACGAGGAGGTTCTGCGCATCAGGGAGGCGGTGAAGGACCTTGCGGTCATCAGGGATGCCGTCATCGCGTTGACTCAGAAGGTGGACGAGCTGCTAGCCCTGAGCCGGGGCCGAGCCAGTCGAGTGACACTCGAGGAGTTCAAGCGGGAGCTTGACCGCGCGATAGGTGAGGTGGCCTCCCCGACCGGTTGGGCTGAGATGGCTGAGGTCAGGCGGGTGGTCTGCGCCCGGCTCGGCATCTCGCGCGACGAGTTCTACGAGCGCGTGACGGAGTTGATCGAAGCTTCGCCGGGTCGATACGAGCTTTCCCCCGGCGGCGGCGAGGGCGTCGTGCTTGGGGGCAAGCTGTACGGGCTGATCAGGAGGAGGTAGGGATGAGTGGATACCCGTATGGTCTCCGCGTGAACCCCTTCTTCCACGCCCCTGTCCCCAGCCCTGAGGTCGCGAAAGCCCTTGGAGGCCGTAGCTGGTTGGAGGCCAGGGAGAGGATACTGCAGTGCGTTAAGGAGATGAAGGAGGGGCTTAGCAGGGGCCAGGAGGGTTTCTCCGTTATTACGGTGGTGGGGCAGCCGGGTACCGGTAAGACCCATCTTTGCCTACACCTCAGGGCGCTGGCTAAGGAGGTAGGCTTCGAGTGCGCCTACGTCGACCTCACGAAAGTCGAAAGGAAGGACTTGAGGAGCATTTACAGGGGGATGCTGGACGACCTGAGGAAGACCAGGTTTTTTGAGAGGCTGAAGCAGGGCCTCATTCAGCGCCTGGTGGAAATGGCGGAAAAGGGGGATAGGAGGGCTGAGAGGGCCCTCCTCCCGAGCCTCCTCGACCGGATCCTGAGGAGGAGGCCCAGGGAGCTAATATCGAAGAGGGGGAGGTTAGACGCCCAGCTCGCCTCAGAGGTGCTGGAGCCCTGGGATCCCGAGCGGCGGGAGGGGGTCTTCAGGCTGCTGCTTGGTGACGTGGGTTGGTTCTACGGGCCTGAGGAACTCGAGGGGGTTTTGAGGAGGTTGAAGATCGTCACTTCGTTCTCCTGCACCTACCTGGGGAGGCCGGTTCTGTTGGAGGTTGACGAGGTGGACGCGAGCCGGCCTCTACTCGACGGCTTGAAGGCGCTGATAAACGACAGGCCCCCGGGGCTCCTGCTGATGGTCACGCTTCTCCCCTCAGTGGACATCCAGATCGGGAAGGAGGATCCCGCTCTCGCGGATCGGCTCCGCAGGGCCACCTTCCTCTGCGAGCTGTCGCAGCCGAGGGATCCGGAGGAGATGTGGGACATCATCAGAGCCTACCTGAGGTTTTTCGGGGCTAGGATGGCGGTGGAGGATGAGTCGATGCTCGGAGACTTCGTCAGGTTCCTCTACGCCGATTTCGGCGTCCGCGAGATAAGGGATGCCCTGGCCATCATGCGGGAGGCCTTTGAGCGCGCCAGAGGGGCCGAGAGGATCGGTGAGGAGGCTCTGAGCGAAGCGGTCAGGACAGTTCGACCCGCGGCCTCGCTGAGCGACAGCATCATGCGCATGACCCTGTACGACTACCACAGGATCCTCCGCACCAGGATGCGGACGCCGGAGGAGACTTCATCCAACCTTGCGGAGGCCCTAAGGAGCCTGGGGGCGTTCCTTGTCGAGACGGGGCGGCTCGCCTACTGCCACCCCAAGGCGAGGAGGATCGAGACTCCGGGCGGCGCGAGGCAGTTCCGCAGCGTCGACGTCTACTGGGAGGATAAGGCTGGCCGCGTGATCGTTCTGGACGTCAAGATCACGGGCAGCGGCTACCTGACGAAGCAGATGATCGAGAACGTCATCGACATAGCAAACCACAGCAGGGTCCACGAGGCAGTAGTTGTGAGCAACGCCGTGTGCTCCCTGGACATCCGACCCCCGAAGCTGCGAGCCGTGAAGCTCAGCGAGCGCAGGATAGCGGACTTCATCTACTTCAGCGAAAAGTACGCGGCGAGGAGCCTGACGCCGGATCAAATGAGCCGCGCGATAGAGCTCGTCAGGGAACTGGGGATCGAATTGGCGTAACCGCGATCC
>JAVYQJ010000072.1 GCA_038731975.1 Thermofilaceae archaeon
TGATAGTAATCGCTACTTTCGCATTAACATGGATAACGTCTATGGTAGTTTATAAGATAAAGTTTAAGAAGTACGAGGGTTAGGTTAAATTGCGCTTTTTATCTTTATTTTTTGAATTATATTCGCCGTCGTAGAATTAATATTGTTAAAAAATCGTTTTATCTTTAATGGAATTGGTTTTATTATCAAAGACATGGTTAGAGAAAATCTACTACTCAAGAAACCTCTATTCTAAATATATCTTTACACAAATATGTGATAAAGTACATTAGCTATTTTAATCTTTGTTTTGCAGTAACTATATCTTTTCCAATTAATCAAAATGAAATGAGATTTTCAAGACGAGTTAATCAAATTAAAAATGTTTTTAATAGTTATTTATCATAAATATCCATGTATAAATGTATATACTCTGACACGTCTTATTTATATATTGGATAAACAATAATTATAAATTGGTGATAAAGAGATGGCTGGATTTGTAGACATATTAACTATCCAGTTAATTGCAATGGGTATAATATTCATAACCTTTGCTTACGGATTAATTAAAGCTTTCAGAGTTCATAGTACCGTTCAAGATTATAGGAACGCATTAAAGCCCCAATACATGCCGTTACTTACAATAGGTTTGCTTATGGCAATTACTGGATTTTATGGAATGCTTGTTTGGCCATTACCATCAAGCTATAACATCCTATTTTACGATTTATATGCTGTATTAGGCTTAGGGATTATTGGAATAGCATTAAGTATAAAGAATGAGTATAAGCTTGAGCACTTAGGTTTCATGGCTTTGTTATTCGGTTTAGTTACAATATATTATGGAGTACAAGGATTTTTGCATAATATGACTACAGAGCCTTCAGCATTATTAGGGTTATATACACTAACTGGCTTATCATCAATATTCTTCTACCCAGTTTCAATATTCCTAGATAATGGAAAGTGGGGTAAAGTATGGTTAATAATAGATGCAATATTGTTAATACTAGCTGGGTTATTAGCAGGATATATAGGAATTGCAGCTGTAGGAGAACACTTATCAGCATTTGCAAAGTGGTCTCCATTCGTGTAATTTTATAGAATTTTTTATAATATTTTTAAAAAAAGAATAAAATTTTTTGACAATTAAGTTTAAGATTTTTTCTTATTATATTGTTTTCAAAGAGATTAAATTATCAAAGATCGCCAAGAAAGATCTTCTAAAAGTAAATAGAAATAGATAATTCCAGCATAATTTTTAATTGAGGAGAGAACTTCCTCAACATTATCTATTCCTAAGAATCTTTTAAGCTTATTACGAAATCCAACATCCCCCGTGGGAATTAAGTCAAATCTTCCTAAACCCCTTAACATTATGTAATTCATCGACCATTTACCTAAACCCTTTAAACCCTTTATGGATTCTAAACTATCATTCTCCTTCAATGCGTTTACGACTTTTAAAATATATTCAGATTTCCTAGAACTATATCCTAGCTTCTTAATGTCTTCTAGTTTAATTTTAAGCAGATCTTCGATAGTGGGGAAAATATTAATTTGAAAATCATTTAGCACCATCTTTCCTCCGAAGTTTTCAGCAAACCTATTTATTAAGACTAAACATGAACTAAGTGAAATCTGCTGGCAAGAAATTGCATTAACTGCAGTCTCTAAAAGTGTAGGAAAAACTACAGGTTTAGCACCTATAAATTTCCTTGCTAATTCAGAAAAATATTGATTGTTAGAAATTGTATTATAGAAATCTGTTAAATCAATTTTTAAACCTAAAATCCTTTTCAGAATATTAATTATATTTTCTTCATCAATTTCCCTATTACTGAAGATCTCAATCCTTAACTTAGGATCATAAACTCCCTTAATCTGCTTTACTTTAATTATCGTATCCTTATTTAACGCTCTGACATAACTTTTATCTTGCAATATTTCATCTATCTTATTATTTTTTACCCTTTTCAAAAGCCATACAGTATAAATTAAGTTAAAAGGGGGTACTATTTCATCTATCTCTACACTTTTATACATCTGCTTTCCCTATTCTATACAGAGCTATCCTCTTTCCAGTTCCCTCTTTATAAATATCAGTTATTTCAATCTCCTCTAACCATTTCACACTTTCATAACAATATTGTGATGGAAACACTAACCTTATTGGCCCTCCCCTCTCCTTTGTTAATTGTTTTCCCATGTACTCATAAGCTAGAACTACATCACCTTTCATGATCCTTTCTAAGCTTAAGGTTATAGTATAATCACCTGATTTGAAAATAGCGTATTTAGCGCTTTTTAATGGTTTAGATAATTCTAACAAATCCCTAACCCTAACCCCTTGCCATTGCGTATCCTTAATTTCCCATCCTTCTACACACCTAAAATCAAAAGTTAAGCCAACTTTGGGTAAAGCTTTAATATCGTTAAGCTTGAGATTTAAGGAATTTTGAACTAAGCCGTAAATTTTAAGCGTAAAATCTTCATCCACACTTAATCAAACTAAATTTTGCGATATTTAAATGCTTACCCTAAATTGTTAGCTCTTACAAATAATGAAAACAAATATGAATTATCAAAGTACGTATACTACCTTATTTAGTTGTGAAAACCATTCATTCTCTCTTTGAAACTGAAAGTGACATCTTAAAAAATTCATATATTACTTTCTTAATCTTCTTCTCATAATTTTAAAGAATTTTTTATTGAATTACTACCAATACTTACCCGTTTCCTCTCTTGCCTTCTCCTCCTTTCGCTTTATCTACTAAACCTATTTCTTTAGCCTCTTGAACGTCTATAGCCTCTCCAGTTAATGCTAATCTACGTATAACTTTTCCTAACCTAAACTTATAGTGCGGTATTAACCCAAACTTACCTTCCAGTATTTTACATTTAGCATCTTCAACTGAAATCGAAAAGCAATAGAATTTCACAACCCCCACATAACCATTAACCGCACGGACTATCAAATTAATTAACTGCGTTATATAAAGTATTAAAGAAATATTCAGTATCTTTTTCTTTTTAACTCATACATAACATCATCTCCTGCTTCCAGTTAAAATTATTGCAAGTACTTTTGGATCATCATTGTAAGTCTTTAAATGATTAGTTAATAGTCTCAACGTGTTTAATCTCTCTGGCCTTTTAAATATAACAAACGTCATTTTCTCTCTTTTCAAG
>JAVYQJ010000073.1 GCA_038731975.1 Thermofilaceae archaeon
TGTACCGGGCCTGTAGCGCGCCTGCTAACCTGCCTTGGGCGGGGTTTATAAGGGGTGGTTCAGCAATTGTACCGTGCGGAGGCAGTTGCTGCTCGCATTTCTCGCGGCCGCGGTGGCCGTAATCGGGCTCTTCGCGCTCCTCAGGGTTGGAGGGGAAGTCTCGCTTGACGACTTGAAGAGTGAGGCGAAGCACACCTTCACGCTCGAGAGCCCGGACTTCCCGTACGGCGGGGAGATCCCGGCCGCTTTCACGTGCGACGGCCGGAACGCGCCGCCCGCTTTGAGGTGGAAGGGGCAGCCGGAGGGCACCGTGAGCTACCTGTTGGTGGTGTACGACCCTGATGCCCCTAGCGGCACCTTCATCCACTGGGTTGTCTACGACATACCGGGCTCAGCCACTGAGTACCAGCTGGGGGCTGGCGTGAGCGGGCTGAACGATTTCGGCCAGGTGGGCTACGGAGGCCCCTGCCCGCCCCGTGGTTCAACTCACAGGTACTTCTTCGTCCTCTTCGCCCTCGACACTAAGCTGAACTTGGGTGAAGGGGCTAGGCTGAGCGACGTGCTCAGAGCGGCGAAGGGGCACGTCCTGGCTGTCGCGGAGACTATGGGCAGGTACGGGAGGAAGTAGCAGGAGAGGCAGCTCGCCGCCCGCACCCGGGCAAGCCCGCTTAAGAGCGGTAGGCCGGAGGAGTGGTGAGCGGGAAGCGCTAAGCCGGAGGAGCGCCCCCGGTCTGCTCCGCGGGATAGGATTCGGCGAAGCTTAAGCGCGAGCTTACGGTGAACCGCTCCTCCAGCAGATGCTCAGCTCCTTAACTACCGCGTAGCGCCCAACGCAGCTCAAGAGCCCTAGGTCCACGAGGGCTGCGGCTATGAAGTGGAGGCTGTTGAACTAAGTTAAGGCGTAACCCGTCCCCAGCTGGTTAAGCTGTAATACTCAGGCTTGAGCGGAGAACGCTTACGCCTATCAAAAGCTCGCACAGTAGCGAGTAGAAGGGTCTTTCACCTCGCCTCTCATCTAGAGCATTGGTTAAGGCGTCCTCAACCCGGCCCCTAAACTGGGGAGACAACCTACTGGGAGCAGAGGCACAGCTCCTTCCCTACCTCTGGGGTGAGGCCTTCCGCGTCACGTTGATTTTGGGCAGGAGTACAAGCTCAGCGCTTTCCTCCTTTTAAGCTGCAGTGCTTCAAGCTCTTCAGCCGCGTGGAGCCTTAAAGTCGCTCTCAAACCACAGGTTTTCTCGAAGAGCAGCTTCCCCCTGAGCGCTGCCAGCCTGAATGAGGGGGGAGCGTAATCGAGCAGCTGGACATCGATGGGGAGGCCAACCTTCTCCTCCAAGCACTCTCGGAGCTCGTCGATGTACACCGGCTCACTATCGTAGCTCACCGCGTACCCCGTGTAGACGGCCACGTCAACATCCCGGAAGATATTTGAGCTCACAAACCCCCCGTGCACAACCGCTAAAAGCACCTCCCCCCGCTCGTACAGGAGTCCCCGTAAAAGCTCCAGCACCTTCCCCCTTTCCTCCCAAGGCATCGACTTGGGCCGTCGCCTCCCCTCTTCAAGAGCCCTTAGCCTCGACATACCCCTCCACCTCTTTGATGAAGCGTTCAACCGCCTCTATACCCCCCTCCCTAGCCTCCCTATAGATCCTCAGGTCGTCTATAGCCCAGTACCTGTGAACCACCTGGTTTCTCAACGAAGCCAGCTTAGCCATGCTGTTGCAGGTATCTAGGCTTATCACCCCATGGCTCGCGAGTTTGAAGAAAGCTTCCCGGTAGCTCTCAGCAGCATCGTTAAAATCCTTCTCGAGGATGGTGACAGAAAGGTCTGCTAGCGCCTCAACCATCACTACTATGCAGTACCTCAAGCTGTACCTCGCCCTCCTATCTGCGAGGAACTCGTCAACGCCCATTGAAACGATACTCTTAACCTCGTTAAGCGCATCCAGGGCCTCACGCACAAACCTGTTGAAGACATCCCTATCCACTCGGGTCACAGTTTTAAAGGCGAGAACACAGTTTTGTACCTTCCCTCAAGCACCCCCCAGCAGCAAGCATGCTACGCCTGTGAAGCATCAAGTGAAAAGGCCGGCCAAGTATCCACCGATTCGTTCACGCGATCATACTCAAACCCCCCTGTACATTGGGAGCGAAGATGCGTGCTTGCTTCAGTTTGGTCACAATGGAAGCGCTGAACCTAATGCCCTATGTTGTTAGAGGGATTCATCGCAGTGGAAGTTCTCACTTGCATTAATCTCCTACGGCACGCCTAGCGAGAAAGCCTCCTCGCCAAAATTATCCAACAGTGTAGAGATAGGTAAAACCGGTTTATTCACTCAGTGCCCTCCGAGCCCCGATGTTCACCCCCCGGCGCTCAAGGCGAGCGATGTGCGCAGCGAAGGAGCTGAGCTGCCAAGCGGCTATAATGCCGGGGTTGACATACGGGCACGCTCCCGTTTCTGCTCTCACGGCGGGGTAAAGCGTGAGGAGTGGTGTGTAGCGCGTAAGTGCTAACTCGGCTTCGGCTCGGAGGGTCTCAGTTTCCCTGAGGGTTCCCAGCGGAATCTCCAAAGCCCTCTACCGAAGGCCTCCACCGCTATTTCGAGCTCCTCGGCGAGCTGGTCGCTGATGAGGGGTTCATCGGTCAGCGGAGATACGAGCACGTCAGCCAGCACCTCTCTAGACTCTACTCCGTCCGCGGTAACCACCTTTACCAGCGCCGCTCTCGGGTAGTACCAGACTCTGAGCGGGCCTCCCGCGGTATCAACGTCAGCCTCTCTAGCGTCGGCCGTGGGTGGCCACATGCCCAGCCTCCTAGCCGTAGAGGTGGGGATCATCAGTTGAGGCGTTGGAGCTTCGTAGCCGCTATTGAGCAAAGCCACCTCCTCCACTCTCCCCTCCTTACCCCTGATTACCAGCCTGACTCTCACCGCCACGTTCCCGGACACCCCGGAACTTGATCCGACCCACTCGGGCCACCCTCCTGAAAACGATCCTGCCCACCTTAGCCAAGCTCTACACCGAGTTGACGCTCGATCTCGGGCTAATAAGCTTCTCACTCAAGCATAGAGGGGGTTCGGGGTTTTAACCCCTTGGGCCCTCCCGACTCGAGCCCCACTTTCATCGGGGCCCATGTCACCGCTCATCGGGCCCCGCACAGGGTAACCCC
>JAVYQJ010000074.1 GCA_038731975.1 Thermofilaceae archaeon
ATTACAATTTTAATAGATGAACTAAAAAATAGTAAAAATAAAAATCGTAAATTATACTTAGAGAATGAAAAGCTATATTTAGCATATGTTAGCTTATTACACAAAGCACAGTCTGTATTAAATCAGAAAATAGAACAATTTGATGAAAATAAAGCAAAAGATGATATAATAGAGTACTTATTTGTGTTTAATAGATATTTAAACTTAATAAATCATATTACATATGATATTGCAGTGACATATAACGACAAGTTTACAATTCGCGTTATGAATATTGCAGGACGAATAAATGAATTCACGCACTCTTTAAGTATGGACTTGCTTGAGATAGTATTCCTTTTAACATTATAACGTTTTTTTATAACTACTTTTTTACTTTACTTTTTATATTTACATTATGTTATGTATATAGTGTATTAGTACTACTATTTTATTATAATGTATAACCGCGGCCTGCCTGCTGCGGCCCCGCGTTTTTGCCGCAGGCCGGCCCACCATTATACCATATATTATTAATATATGGTTATGTGGCCTGCTATGCCGCCGGTATTATTATAATGGATAATGTATATGCCGCACATAGCTTATTATAATGTTATTGCCGCAATTATGCCCTTATGCTTATACTTTTGTAAACTAGTAAAAGCAAAACGCCTATTACTTTTACTTTTCTACATTTACATTTATCACCATAATACCTGACGGTTTTTAGGGAGGGGGTCCTAACTTAAAATCACGTTAATTTAGGGCTATAATACCGTTAAAAAGGACCGAAAGATTTAAATATATGTTTAACAAATAGATAATTAGGTGAGTCAGATGGCAAAACCCGTACCTCCATACCCTGGGTTCGAATATGATCAAAAAGCACTAGAAGAAACCATGACAAAGGTAAAAGAAACAGTAATACAAATATATAATAGAGTAGTTAGTCAGAGTGAAAAAATAAGGAAAAAATTCGCTAAAATATTAGATGAGCCTGGCCTAGTGTATGCAAATTCAGCATTAAACAATTTAATAATGATAATAACTGATATGTATAATATAGTTCTCTCTGGCAAAAAATACAAAATAGCAGATTTTATAGTAAGAACTGCGAATTTACTTAAATACTATGGTGAAATAGACGTATTATTACTAGAGGCTACTCATAATAATAAGGAAAAAAGTCATATTTACTTTTGCGATAGAGACGAAGGCGAAGATTTATTCATGTTTACTTTCAATTTAAGGCATGAAATAGAATATTTGCTAAATGTATTAGTTGGATTAAGTTAAACTTTTTTTGAAAAATTATTTTTTATATATGCTACTTTTATACTTTTTTCCTAATCGTTTTTAATTATTTTATAATGTATATGCCGGCCCGTATATTCATTATATAATATATATGCCGCCATATGTCGCAAGCCGGCCCACCATTATACCATATTAGTTATAATAAGGTATAACTGCGGCAGTTATACCTTATTATAATAATGATATGCCGCACCCCCATTAAACTATTATAATGTATATACTGCCGCGCACCGGCCTGCATATTATATTATAATAATGAATATGCCGCCTGCTGCCGCACCTTTATGCCGCCGGCTTGCCTTAATACCTTAATAATTATAATATAATATGGTTTTATGCGCTTAATCACCCTTATGTTTATACTTTTCTAAACTAGTATAAGCCTAACAATATGGTGATTTATACTTTTCTAGGTCATAATACCGGCGTTAATTTAGGGCGGGGTTCTAACTCAAAATCACGTTAATTTAGGGTGTTAATATCGTAGATATTGAGAGAAAACTTTAAAAGTATAAAGTGAGAATAGATAATTAGGTGAAATCGGATATGACTCACCCCATAAGTCAGATCCCCCCGAAAGATATTGAGGGGGAAATTGAAAAAGAACACAAGATTTTTTTTGAACTTGGAAAACAATTAAACGAAATAATTGCACAAACGTTAAGCGAAAATGTAAGAACTAGTAATAAAGATATAGAAAAAATGATAAAAAGTATTGTAAAAGATATAAAAGATACAATTGAGCCTTACTTAACATCGTTGCAAAATCACGCAGAAGAGTATGACTTTTGGGGCTGGATAAATCCTGACAGACATTTAGTATATTTAACGCACCTAAATGCGGGCCTTAAAATTTACACGATGTTAACGGGCGATAATGCGGCACAAATAAGGCAAAAATTGAGCGAACTAGAAAATGAAGTGTACAAAACATTAAGTTTAATGTATACGCTAATTGTAAGCGAGAAGAGCAGTAGGCTGAAGACAATAGAAGATATAATTAATAGCAGTGTAAAAGTACATAGTAATAGGGCTATTTATAACATTGATACAATATTTTGCAAGCTAGAAAATGTAAAAATTGAAAATGAAGTGATAAAAATGCTTTTAGACAGAGTAGTTGAAGAAGCTAAAAAGTTTAGAGAAGAACTAGAAAAATTCAAGAGTGAAAAGGTAAAAATAACTAGTGTTGATGATATAATAGCATTCATGGAGAAGTTTAGCGGATTACTAGAGCAAAGTGCAGTAGTTATAGGGTGGGTTGAGCAAATTTATCACTTTGATAAGGAGTTTTACGGGGAACTAGATATACACTACTTAGCCGAGGACTCTTATAATGATTTAGTACTTGTGCCTGAGGCATTACGCGAAGAAGATATTGCATATTTTGAAAACGATGATGAATGAAAATTGTAAATGGGTGAGAAAAATGGAAGTAATTTCAGTTGCAAATATGTTAACACCTGTTTATAAGGCGTTAATTGTGGGCGCGGTAACGGCAATAACGACAAGCACGTTTATTGAGGGACTTGGAACAGAGTCTGATAACGATGGTAATTATTATACTACGCCTGTTACGCATACGATACCGCGCGCAGTAATAATTGGCGCGATATCGGGCGTAATAAGTACAATTTTATTAAACCTGATATTTGGCATAGCGATATTTCCTTACTTGCCTTTTGCAGCATTAGGGGGCATTATAGCAGGATTAGAGCATTTAG
>JAVYQJ010000075.1 GCA_038731975.1 Thermofilaceae archaeon
CCTCAAGTGCTTCGAGTCGCAGATGCCCGTGCTGGGCGATATACTCAGCTACGTTGAGGGGCTCGCGAGAGCTCGGGGCTATCTCATCGGCGCTAAGTACGGTGAAGCATTCCTCGCTTCAAGCTTCCTACCCCAGCCGCTCGACAGAGCGCTATCGGCCCTAGAGCAGAAAGAATGAAAAATCATGCATTCGTTGTGATAGCAGCGCTACTACTTCCTCCCCATTATCACCAACACGTGGTGCGTGCGACCGTCGCTGAACGCAGGCACGATGTTTCCCTCGATTGGCACCCCATCGACGTAGATCTGCTTGACGCCCTTGCACACTCGCTCCTCATTGCGGACCTCGATCACATACTTCGCTCCCCTGAACCACCTCGTGACCTTGAAGCCCGGCCAATCGCTCGGGATGCAGGGGTCAATCAGGAGCCCATCGTAGTGTGGTCTCACGCCCAGGATCCACTGCGTGATGGCGACGAGGCTCCATGCCGCCGTCCCGGTCAGCCAGGAGTTCTTCGCCTCACCGTACCTCGGAGCCTCCGGCCCCGCGATCATCTGGGCGTAAACGTAGGGCTCGCAGCGGTGGATGTGGCTGATCGCCTCCCTCACAGAGGGGCAGATCCTCTTGTAATAGTCGAACGCGCGGTCACCCCGCCCGACGATCGTCTCCGCGATCATGATCCACGGGTTCGTGTGGCAGAAGATGCTCGCGTTCTCCTTGTAGCCCGGGGGATACGTCCCAATCTCACCCAAGTTGATGTAGTAGCGCGTGTAGGCCGGGTGGTGCAGCTTGATGCCGTGCGGTGTTGCAAGGTACTTGTACACCGAGTCTAGAGCCTTGATGGCGTAGCCGTTATCGAGACCTATGCCAGCCATCACGCAGATGCCCTGAGGCTCGATGAAGATCTTCCCCTCCTCACACTCCCTTGAGCCCACCTTCCTCCCGAAGGCGTCGTAAGCACGTAGGAACCATTCGCCGTCCCATCCGTGCTCGAGAACCCTCTTCGCCATCTCGTCCGCGAGCCTCCTGTACTTCTCCGCGTCGCTCTTCCTCCCGATGCGCTCCGCTATGGCGGCCATCTCCTTTGCCGCAAGGACGAAGAGGCCCGCTATGAAGACCGATTCAGCCGTCTTCCCGTCTGTCCTATCGGGTGCGGTCTGGAAACTCTCGTCAGGTGATGTGGAGAAGACGTTGAGGTTGAGGCAGTCGTTCCAGTCGGCGTGCCCGATCAGCGGTAGGCCGTGGGGCCCCAGCCTCTCAAGGATGTACTGGAAGCTCTTCTCCAAGTGCTTGTACAGTGGCTCCTCGGTGCCGGGCGTGTTGTCGTAGGGCACCATCTCGTCGAGGATCGAGTAGTCGCCGGTCTCCTTGATGTAGGCTGCGACGCTGAGCACCAGCCAAAGCGGATCGTCGTTAAACCCGCTGCCGATCTCCTTGTTCCCGCGCTTCGTGATCGGCTGGTACTGGTGGTAGCAGCTACCGTCGGGCAGCTGCGTAGCGGCGAGATCCAGGATCCTCTCCCGCGCCCTCTCCGGTATCATGTGGACGAAGCCCAGTATGTCCTGGTTGGAGTCCCTGAAGCCGATCCCCCGCGAAATGCCCGACTCGTAGAACGAGGCGCTTCGGGAGAGGTTGAACGTGGCCATGCACTGGTACTGGTTCCAGATGTTCACCA
The DNA here is from genome assembly GCA_038731975.1 of Thermofilaceae archaeon. NCBI lineage: Archaea > Thermoproteati > Thermoproteota > Thermoprotei > Thermofilales > Thermofilaceae > Thermofilaceae archaeon. Next base: position 1,677 of record JAVYQJ010000075.1, read on the forward strand.
TCCTGTTCACGTGCTCGTCGGGCGTCTCCACCTGCAGGATGGAGAGCAGCTTGTCCCAGTACTGCTTCAACTGCTCGAACGCCTCATCTACTCTAGACGGCCTCGTAAACTCTTCGATAACCTTTCTAACCCTGGACTTATTGATCTTGTTCGGCGCCTCAAACTTCTCGTCCTGCGGATTCTCAGCGTAGCCGAGCAGGAAGATGATCTCCCTGCTCTCGCCGGGCGCAAGCTCCAGGTTCACCTGGTGCGAGCCGATCGGGTACCATCCGCTCGCGATTGAGTTCCGCGACCTACCCTCCTCAACAACGATCGGATTCTCCAAGCCCCTGTAGGGGCCGAGGAACTCGTCCCTCGACGTGTCGAAGCCGGCGATCCTCTCGGAGCACGCGAAGAAGGCGAAGTGGTTCCTCCTCTCCCTGTACCCGGTCTTGTGGTAGATGACGCTCCCCTCAACCTCAACCTCTGCGAGGCTCAAGTTGCGCTGGAAGTTTGTCATGTCGTCGAGCGCGTCCCAGAGGCAGAACTCAACGTAGGAGAAGAGCTGGAGCTTGGCCGGCCTATCCCTCCTGTTCGTGATCTTCAAGCGCCAAACCTCCAGCGTCTGCCCCAGCGGGACGAAGTACGTGACTTGGGATTCGATCCCGGAGTACCTCGTCGTGATGATCGTGTAGCCCAGCCCGTGCCGGCACTCGTAGAACTCGGGTGGGCGCTTAACCGGCTGCCACGTGGCCCCCCAGTACTGCCCGCTCTCCGCGTCCCTGACGTATACGTACCGTCCGGGCTGGTCGAGGGGGACGCCGTGGTAGCGGTAGCGGGTGATCCTCCTGTACCTCGCGTCCCTGTAGAAGCTGTAACCTCCACCCGTGTTGGAGATCATGGCGAAGTAGTCCTCCTGGCCCAGGTAGTTGATCCATGGTGTCGGGGTATCGGGTCGGAGTATCACGTATTCGCGGCGCGCATCATCAAAATACCCGTACTTTCCCCCCTCACTTTCAGGCATTAATTAATTCTTAGGCGAAAGCGGTAAAAAAGTTTGCACCGAGCGCAGGCGGCCGCGCGGAGCGGTAGCTAGGGTTTCAGAGTCGGAGGCGGCCACACGGCGAGGATCTCCACGCCCGGCACCACGGGCGTTTTCAGCGTGGACCCGAAGAGCAGCTGGAGGAGGCTGGGGCGGGGTGCTTTAAGCTCCCTTAGAGGCGCGTCTGGCGGTAGCCCAGCCAGCTCCCTGGCGATGCGCGCGGCGTCGTCCAGCGTGCCGATCCGGTCTATCAGCCCG
>JAVYQJ010000076.1 GCA_038731975.1 Thermofilaceae archaeon
GGTAGAGGCCTGCAGCCGCTACGTGAAGCGCCTTTAGGTATAGTTCAGCAGCCTGCTGGGCCTCGAAGCACGACAGCCAGTAAATCCCCTCCTCAATGTGCCTCTTAGCTTCACGCAAGAAGACGTCAGCCTTCTCAACCCACTCGCCGGGTAGCACCATAAAGACGGGAAAGGTTTCGATCCTTCACATATTAAGCTTCACGTCGCACACGCCGAAGGTCGCGTACCCATTGGGGCAGCGAAGAAAGCAAGCGAAGCTGACGCTGGATGTTTCAAAAGCTTCACAGGAGGCACTGTCAGAAAGTGAATAGAATGACTCCGCTTTTGTGATACGCCTCGCAGCTTTCATGTGTTGCCGCAGCATCAGCGTGACGCTTGAGCTGGGCTGCTCTGATCGCAGTTGGCGGGAAGCTTCCTGGCTTCTTCCACCTTCCGCAGGACTGCGCTTAGCTGTTGAGCTAGCTTCTCGTACTCTCGGATTCCAGCTTCGGTGAGCTCAGCTTTCACTTCTAGGATTCGGGGGCCGCTGCCGAGCCCCCTCCAGAGGCGTACGTAACCCTTCTCGTGGAGCCTGCGTATGTTGCTGTCCAGGTCCCCCCACGTGAGGTTAAGAGTTCGCCTTAGCTCCCTGAGGCTCATCGGCCCGATCGCGTAGAGGAGGCTGACGATCGCAAACCTTTTGGGGTTGAGCAGATCCGAGTCAACCTCGTGCAGGAGCCCGGAGAGCTCCTCCATCCTAACCCACGAGACCCCTCCTAGCCTTGTATAGTGCTATGAAGGCGGCAAAAGTGTAGCTGGTGAGCATGAAGGATAGAGCTAGCGTCCAAGCAGCGAGTGGCGATTTACCAACTATGATGAAGATGAGAGGGGAGGTCAACAGCGTAAGTACCGATGAGGCGAGGAAGGGCATAGCCAGGACTTCGCCACGCCGGTAGGATTCTCTCTCGATGAAGACGTGAACGAGGAGCAGTGAGACCGCGAGCGCGGGGTACCAAGCTACGGAGTACATGTACGGTGGCAGGCGCATGGAATACGTGATAACGAAAGGCACGGCGAAGAACAGCCCGAAGTACTTGCCTCGAGTCCTCCAGACCTGGGAAGTGGCACTCGGGGAGGCAACCCCACTCACGTAGGCAGCTAGGAGCACGACTGGTATAAGGATGAGGAGAGCGGCCACCCAGAACAGAAGTAGCTCATCAAGGTCGAACAGGAAAGCCAAGGATATCACCGCCAGCCAGTAGGCGCAAATTATCGTGGCGTTGAAGAGGAACGCGTAAGCCATCTGGACCGTTAGGAAGTACCTTCTCATCTTCTGAGCTAGATCTGCTAGCGCGACCGCGTTACCCAGCTCGAAGCCCTCCGTCTTCATGCTCCCTACCAGCTAACCAACCTCCTCCATCGGGATTCCGGTAACCCTCTTCGCCAGGAGGAGGGATGCAAGGGCGAGCGAGAGTATCCAGGCAAAAGTTGAGATCAGAGCTGGGAGCGGCTCGACGACCGTGGCAGCGCCAGGATTCCGCCAGGGTTGATAGGGGATCCATCCTCCCGCTACGGGATCGATGCTTGATGCAGAGCTGACAACTAGAGGGGCCAATGGGGCTATGGGTAGCGCGTAAACCAGTTTCCCGGGGTCTAGCCAGAGCGTCGCGTAGATGCCGAAGCCGATCATCATGGGTAGCATGTTCAAAAGCTGCGATCTAGGCTTTCTTAACGCGAGCATAACCGTGCAGAGTAGGTAGCTAAGCCAGTACCACTCAACACCGGCCAACACTATGTAGGCGAGAAGTTCCACCGGCTTCTCGGGGAACAGGAGGATGTTGAATCTCAGGTACATGAGCCCTGTTACAGCCGCTACGACGGCTAAAGTGTACGAGATTATCGCCGCGACCCCGGAGACGAAATCTTCGAGAAGGAGCCTAAAAGGCGTAAGCCGCGAGAAGCGCACGACGAATGCTGAAGCGCTGGAGGAGTAAAGCTTGTAGGAGGTTAACCCGATTGCGACTGAGGACATTGAGAGCACGCCGAGGTACGAGTAGCCGAGCGCTGATACTACTTTGAGAACCTGCTCGAGCACTTCGCGGGGTGGTAGGGGTTCTTCCACGCGGAGGAATACGTAAACCCACATTACGGCCCAGAAGAGCATGAAGCCGATACCCCAGAAGAGCCCGCTTCTGTTCGTCATGAGACTCTTAAACTTGTAGATCAGGTAGCTCGTCACCTCAACCACCCTTCAGAACGATGTCGTAAAGCCTATCTAAAGTTAAAAGGCTTGAAACGGGCTCGCCAGCCCCTGTCTCAACGAAGCTTACGGTTGCATCCCCGATCGGCACTCTGAGGAACGCATGCTCCACAGAGCTGGTTGTTATCTTGGCGGAAGCCAGCCTCCCCGCGGGAGCGGGGCCGTAGAGGCGGCCGTCCACCATAACGTGGACGTACCAGTCGGGGAGCCGGTTAAGGATCCACGTCTCGTGGGTGTTCAGCACCAGCGTTCCGCTGTAGCGCTCCAGCATCTGAGCGAGGCGCCCCTTCCTAGCGGGGTCCAGCTGCTCGAAGGGCTCGTCGAGTAAGACGTTCCTGGCGCCGCTCGCCACCGAAAGCGCCGTGCAGTAGGCCTTCAGCGTCCCGGCTGAGAGCTCCCACAGCTTCTTTTTCTCGAGATCTTTGCGAGAAATGCCGAGCTCTGATAGCATCTGCTCAACCAGCGCGAGATCCACATCCATAATGTCGGAGTACAGTTTAGCCGTCTCCCAAGCAGAAAGGGGGACCAGCCTGTACACCTCAGGTAGGTTGATGGCCAGCAACCCTAGACCCTCTTTCAACTTAGCGAGGGAGGTTCCCTCAATGATGACTTCACCCTTGTAGGGCGCCAACCCTGCTATCGCTTTGAACAGAGTGGTTTTCCCATGCCCGTTCGGGCCCAGCACAACGTGCTTG
>JAVYQJ010000077.1 GCA_038731975.1 Thermofilaceae archaeon
ATACGTTCAGAATACCTACTCCAACAGTCACGAGACCAACTCGTAGGATTACAAACACGTATAATCCAGTGTTCGTTGGTAGGTTCGGTGGTGGACTGAGACTCCACGGGTTCGTATGATTTTTTAGTTTCTTCACCGGTTTTATCTTATGGACAAGAAAGTAGCTTTAGGATTGATCGGAGCAGCTGCGGTAGGCTTAGCAGTATATGAGTTAGAACAAGTGAAGGCTACCACATCACCAACTCCTACACCGACGCCGACACCTACCACGACTACCACGCCTACTACCTGTCCACCTGGTTACACGTTTGCGTCATCAATAGGACAATGCATACCTATATGCCCCTCAGGAGAGGTCTATGACATTCTTTCAGGTGAATGTGTACCTATATCGACGTCACCATCTGTTTCACCTTCGTACACTCCTCCGACTCCTACTCCTACACCTTCATCGACTCCTACACCAACACCTTCATACACACCACCTTCACCGTCTTACACACCACCTACACCAACTCCTACTCCAACGCCAACGCCTTCGTCGACGCCAACGCCGACACCCAGTACACCACCTTCAACACCAACTCCAACTCCGACACGGACCTCAACTCCTCCTATTTGTCCACCTGGCTTAACTTGGAACCCTCTCTTTGGGATATGTGTAATAGAACCTCCACCTACTCCAACGCCCACACCCACACCAACTAGTTGTCCACCCGGTTACGTTTGGGATCCAGTACTAGGCTGTGCAAAGAGACTGTATCCGTTCGCATGATTTTTTAGTTTCCTCACCGGTTTTATCTCATGGACAAGAAAATCGCTTTAGGATTGATCGGGGCGGCCGTAGCAGGCTTAGCCGTATACGAGGTAACAAAGACTAAGGCTACCACGACATCACCGTCGAGTATTTTGTCACCATCTTCGACACCAACTCCGACCACGATGAAACCAACCACGATGTCACCATTCACGTCACCACCGTACACGCTAAGAACGTCTACGTTCACTTCAACACCAATAATGACAGTAACATCAAGTACGATGATCACTTCAAGTACGACAGTGTACGTACCGACAAACGTCCTCGTTGTAGCGGTTGGGGGAGGTGGAGCAGGAGGTGGAACTATGGAAGGAACCGCATATGCAGGCAGGTCTGAGTGGTGGTCATGCCAGGCTGGCAACGGTGGTGACACTGTCGTAACTAACGGGAACCAAACGATCACGGCGGGTGGTGGTCAAGGCGGATGGTCAGGATACTACAACTACACTTTAAATGGCCCGCCTACAGGTGGCCGTGGTGGTGCTGGCGGTACAGGCTCGGCTTCTGTGAAATACTACCAGATCTTAAACGGAAACGCAGGCTCTGGTGGAGGATACGATACTGGAGGCTCTGGTGGGGCGATTCCCACAGGATATAACACCGCAATACAACAGGTACTAAGAGCAGCTGGTTACTCATCCACGTTCTCCTTATCGATACCATCTACTCCCGGGACTAACTCTAGAGGCGGTTCAGGTTATGGAGCTGGTGGCGGTGGTAATTCTGTTGGCTTAGGAGGCGGTGGTGGCGGCGGTTCCGGTGCGGTCGTGGTCGGACTAATGTCCTCAGGTACCTTGAACATCACAATAGGACAAGGTAGTCAGCAACTAGCTTCATGTGCCGAGTACAAGAACTCTTCCTACGCTTACGGTGCGCCCGGTATCGTCTACTTGATCCCACTTCCTGAATAAGCTTTTTTCCTCCCTCCACAACTCTATATTATGTCACTAAGCCCAACAACCTTACTACAGACTCAGTCGGTGTCCGTATCACCAGGTATGAACACGATACCGATAAACTACACAGTGAGCGGTTCAGGTTACCTAGCAGGTTACCTTCAAGTTATGTTGATAATACCGCCAAGTGCGTCGTCAAACATGTCCGCATACCTTATCATTAACTCAGCTCCCATCCCACTCCAGAACGTAGTGAACGTTATACCGATCAACGCGGGTGATACGATCAACGAGATCGTATTGAACAGCGTCAACTCGGCAACTGTTCCAGTGAAACTCTCTGCATGCCTTCTACCCATTACCGCGGCACCTACGGTGACCAGCACGCCTTTGAGCTATAGCCTAATACCGAGCCCAAACGCGATTACGGTCACTTCAAGTACGACAATGAACGTAGGGTCAAACGTCCTCGTGGTCGCTGTAGGTGGTGGTGGAGGTGGGGGAGGAAGCACTAGCGGTACTGTGCAGGCAGGTAACGGTGGTGACACGGTCGTAACTAACGGGAACCAAACGATCACGGCGGGTGGAGGTCAAGGCGGATGGTCAGGGAACTCATCGAGTAGCACGGATGAGGCTTGCATTGGCTGTTACTACGGCCCAGGCGGTCTCGGCGGACTCGGATCAGTATCTAACCTCTCATTTTACGTGATCTTGAACGGAAGTCCAGGGATAAATGGTTTTAATGGCAGTACTGGTAGTGGCGTTGCCAGTCCAACTTCTGTCGTATCACAAGTGCTAGCACAGTTTGGTCTTTCTTCAATATCCTTACCAGGTTTATCAGGTTACGGAAATGGTGGCAATATATCTGAGTACGGTGGTGGGGGAGGTAGCGGTGCCGTCGTTGTCGGGCTAATGTCACCAGGCACCTTGAACATCACGGTAGGAGGAGGCGGATCAGGAGCAAACGGTGGTTATAACGGTTCATCCGGCGTCGTCTACTTGATCCCACTATCTTACCTATAACCTGATGAGCAGGACTAGGTCAGGTTGTGCCACAGAAACGACCCGATCGTGGGGGCAAGATGAACTAAGCTTTTTTCCTCC
>JAVYQJ010000078.1 GCA_038731975.1 Thermofilaceae archaeon
GGGGCGGGCGGTACGCCGAGAGCTGCGCCCAAGGCCAAGCCCGTGAGGATGTGCGCGCTATCCCTCAACCCCACGCGGGTCACCGCGCCGGCCGGTTTTTAATGGTGGCGGCTGAACCACTCTGGCGTGAAAGCCTCGCTGACCGCTCTCGACTTCGCCGCCCTCCTCAGGGAGGGGCTCGCCACGGTGGAGGGGCTTAGGCTGCAGAAGGCGTGGTGGGTGGGGGGTGGCCTAGCGCTCCGCTTGCGGGAGCCGATGGCTGGGGAGAGGGTGCTGGTGCTCAACCCCTCGATCGGGGTCTACGAGACGAGGTTCGAGCTGCCCAGGGGGGAGCTGCCGGCGCAGCTTGCCGCAGCCCTGAGGGGCTTGAGGGGGATGAGGCTGGAGTGCGTCAGGCAGCTGAACATGGACCGCGCCGCCTCGCTGACCTTCGAGAGGGGCGAGCGGAGGGTGGAGCTGGTGGTCGAGTGGGTTCGGGAGGGGAACGTACTGGTCGTGGAGGGCGGCCGGATCGCGGCCGCTCTGAGGCAGCGGGAGATGAGGGACCGGAGGGTAATTATAGGCGAGGTCTACCAACCGCCTCCCCCGAGGGGCTTGGACCCCCTCTCCCTCACCCACCTCGACGCCGCCCCTCCCCCGAGGCCGGGCCTCACGGCGGCTGCGCACCTCTCGCGGCTCGTCAACGCGCCCGGCGAAGTGGTGGCGGAGGCTCTGCACCGGGCTGGCTTGAACCCCCTTGAGGACGCGGCGAGGCTGGGCCCGGATAGGCTGTGGAGGGCGATGAGGGAGCTGGCGGGCATCTACCTGAGGGTCTTGAGGGGCGAGCTCGAGCCCCGCGTCGCGCTCAGGGAGGGGGAGGCTGTAGCCGCCTACCCGATCGAGCTCGAGCACCTGGCCGAACCCCTCGAGCCCGCGGGGAGCTTCGCGGAGGCCGTGGATAGGGTCTTCACACCGAGGCTCCTCCAGCAGCCCGAGCCCCGGGTGGGCGGGGCTGCGGAGGCGGAGCGGTTGGCGCGCGAGTTCGCGGAGAGGGCTGCGCTGCTCCGGAGGGCTGGGGAGAGGCTCATGGCGGACTCCGCGCGCATCGAGGGCATCCTGGAGGCCTTCAGGAGTCTCAGGTCGAGCCTGCGCTGGGATCTGGTGGCCGCGGAGCTCAGGTCGAAGTACCCGGAGGTCGTCGACGCTGACCCGGCGAGGGGGAGGGTGAAGCTGCTGGTCGAGGGGGTGGAGGTGGAGCTGGACGCTGCCCTGAGCGCCGCCCGCAACGCCTCCCTCCTCTTCGATAGGGCGAAGGAGCTGGAGCGGAAAGCCGAGAGGGCCGCTGAGGTGGCGGCCGAGATCAAGCCGAGGATCCAGCAGCCGGTGCTGAAGCTGAGGAGGGAGAGGAGGTGGTACGAGAGCTTCCACCACTTCACCTCGAGCGAGGGGTTCCTCGTGATCGGCGGGAGGGATGCGAGCCAGAACGAGGCGATCGTGAGGAAGTACCTGGAGCCCCGGGACATCTTCCTGCACGCCGACATCCACGGGGGCCCAGCGGTGGTGGTGAAGAGCGGGGGCAAGCAGGTCGGCGAGGCCACGCTCAGGGAGGCTGCGCAGCTCGCGGCCTCCTACTCGAGGGCGTGGGAGCTCGGCCTAGCCTCGGTGGACGTCTACTGGGTGGTCGGCGAGCAGGTCTCGAAGAAGGCGCCCGCCGGGGAGTACCTGGGGACCGGGGCCTTCATGGTCTACGGGAGGAGGAACTACATCCGCGGCGTCAAGCTGGAGCTGGCCGTTGGGGTGAGGGTTTCTGACGGCAGCTACGACCTGCTCGCCGGCCCCCCCTCGGCCCTCGAGCGGGAGTGCGAGGCCCTGGTCGTCCTGGAGCCGGGCAGGGTGCCGAGGGAGGAGGCTGCAGGGAAGATCGCTGAGCAGCTGTCCAGCGCGCTCCGCGCGAAGGGGCTCCGCGCGCGCATCCCCCGGCACGCAGTGCTGCAGCTGCTCCCGCGGGGCGGCTTCTATATAGCCAGGGTGAGGGGGAGCGTTGATGGCCGCCCGCCGGTTCTTTGAGCCCATTTACGATGTGGAGTCGGGGGACCTGCTGAGGGCTGCGGAGGCCCTGGTGAGCACAAGGGGGCTCGTGGCAAGGGTGCCGGGGGGAGTGGTGACGCTGGACACCCTCATCGCGGTGGCGGCCTCCGAGGGGCTCCACCGGGCCAAGCCTGAAAAAGCGGTCGCGGATCTCCCGATCATCGGGGGCAGGGTGGGCGCGGCGAGGGCGCTCTCGCACTACGTGGCTCGCGGCTGCAAGTACGCTCTAACTCAGAGGGGCGCTTTGACCCCGAGATCCGTCTACGCGGCCATCGAGCTCCACCCAGCTGAAGTCGCCGCCCGGGCGACTCCGCCGGCGGTTGCGGCGCCCAACACCACGCTCAGGGGCGCGCTGATCCGCATGAGGGAGCGCGGCTCCATCTGCGCCTTCATCGTCAGGGCGGGGAGGCTCAAGGGGGTTGTGGACGCTTGGACGGCCCTCGGGGAGGCGGTTAGGAGGGGTGAGGAGGGGTTGGAGGCCTCGTGCAGCAGCTTCGCCTCCACCGATGCTCTGGTTGGCGCGCTCGACGAGCTGGCTGAGCCGCTCGCCGAGTACGGCTTCGCGGCCGCCTTGGTGGCCGGCCGCCCGCTCCTGATCGACGACGTTTCCCTCCACAGGGCCCTCGTGGCGAGCGCCGAGTTGTGGCTGCAGAGGGTGCGGTGACTTGGAGCGCTACGAGTTCGTCGTCGACGCGATGCTGGGCGACCTGGCGAAGTGGCTCCGCATACTCGGGAGGAGCACGTT
>JAVYQJ010000079.1 GCA_038731975.1 Thermofilaceae archaeon
CGACGCGAGTCTCGTAAAGCACTCCGGGTAGCCTTCAGCCGTCTCGCCGTAAACCCTCAAGAGCAGACGTACGCATATGCCAGCCGCAGCTTCAACAAGCTGTATGACGAGGTACCTGATAGCAAGCTTCTCGTAAACCGTCAACTCCTCAAACCGCCTAGCCACGAGACTCCTGAGGAGCTGCAGAGCGTCGTTCACCTCCCTAATCCTAGCCTCGATGAGAGAGTTAAGTGAAGGGTAGCCCGGCTGATATCTCTCCATTGCGGACTAGGCTGTACAAACGTGATTTAAGCATTCGCGCGCCGCTCCTTGTGAACCCTCTAACCACCAGGAGGTTAGCGCGGGAGAATCGATCTACAGTGCAAGTAGAGCTTCAACCTTCCTGAGCTGCCTCGTCACGGGATCGACTTCGAGCCTCAAGCCCTCTAGGGCGTCAACCCCCAGGACCTCAGCATCATCCCCCTCCGCGAATACGACAATCCTAGTAGCCCTCTCACCCAAGCACTCAAACACGGCCTCACCGATCTCACGCTCAACAACCCTCCCTTCGATCGTTCTGAACTTCCACTTCGCCATTGGCTTTATGCCTAGGCTCTCGAGTCTCTCCCGCCTAACCCAGCTGTAAGCACTACCCGTATCAACTAGCAGCCTCAGCGCCAAAGACCTGGAAGTGTCATAAGGGTTGTAGAGCCTAACCTCTGCCACTATGTGGCCCATCCCAGCATCGAAAGGCCAGCTAGTGCTTTAAGCGTTACCACTGGCCTACAGCTAAAGGAGGTTCCTTTATCTCACCGTATCTCACCCTGCGGAACCATACTCCTGCATTTTCTGCCGTCATTAAGGATCGCCTTCCCCCGGGCGTAACCGTTGGAAGAAAGCAGTTTAGCCGCGACTAAACAACCTAGACGATCCCCCAAACGTAGAGGAAGGTTGCGCCGGGATCTAGCTCGGGGCTTGGGAATTGAGGCGCGTGACCTGCTTCTACCCGCAGCGATCCTATACATCGTGAGAAGGTTCAAGTTGAGGTACGTGAAAGTCGAGGGTTCTGAAAGCTATTATTTCCTGGCGGTCAGCAAACCGGTTTCCAGGGCTCTCAAGCTGTCGAGCACCATCAGCCTAGGGGCGTTAGATCTGATGCACCTCGCCTACATCGATGCCTTGAGGGATCGGGGGGATTTGGAGGAGCTGCTCACAGCCGACGAGGATTTTTCAAGGGTGGCGGAGATAATCGAAAAGCTAGTCGGAGTGAAAGTGACTCAGCTAACCCCGTTGAAAGCGTACCCGGCAGCATAATCGCTTCGAGTTTCCGGGCGGAGGCTCGTGGCGTGCCGGTCTGTCACCGGAAAGACTAAAACGGCTCTCTCGATATCGAATCCCGATGAGGTTTCAGCGGTACAAGGAGAAGATCGAGTATATCATTGAGGCTTTGAGCGAGATCCCTGAACGGCCTGAAAGGCCGATTGAGGTTAGCGGGACGTTTTACAATCTCTTACTTCGATCGAAGCTGCCATGGATACCTGTGCGATGCTTGTCAAGGATCTCGGCAGGCGCGTTGAAGACGATTACACGAATATCGAGTACCTCCGAGAAATCGGAGTGATCGATGAGGAGCTAGCTACAAAGCTGAAGATGTGCAATGGGTTGAGGAACTGGCTGGTTCACAGGTACAACAGGTTGGATAAGAAGCTGGTTCTCGAGTCCGTCGATAGGGTTAAGGAGACGCTTTTCGAGTTCATAAGGAGGGTTGAGAATGCGCTCGAAGCCCAGTCTCGAGGAGATTAAGAGGGATCTCCAAGCTCTCTCGAGCTTCGAAGCGGTTGTCTTCGGCTCCTACGTGACAGGGGAGTTTAGAGAGGGGTCGGACATTGACGTAGCTGTGATTACGAGGCTGAAGGATCAGGGTAAGAACCTGGAGATTCAGCGCAGCCTCATCGGCAGGTTTAAGCCGATCTACGATGTGAGGGTTTTCGAGTTGCTACCATTGAAGGTGAAAGCCTCGATCATCGATAACTACATCGTCCTCTTCGGGGACGAGCTTGAAATCTCGGAGTACTTCTACTACTGGAGAAAAGTCTGGGAGGATGTAAAGCACAGAATCGAGTACCACAGGAGCCTCGAGGAGAAGCTCGAAGCGATTGAGAGGGGGAGAAAGCTGAAGGAGAAGCTGAAGCCGGGAAGCCTTGAGCAGAATCCGCGAGAGCACTCGATTGGTTGAGCACTGCCATGCTCTAAGGGTGTACGAGGAGGTTCCGCGCTTGGAGGATTCGGCAGATCTTGCGCGCCACGCTGCGGGATTTCACCCTCACCACCAGCAGGGAGGGGTTCTGCTCCACCCGCACGTCGAAGCCCTCAAGCAGAGGCAGTGCCTCGAGCTTCGCGAGGATGACGTAGTACCCTTCAGGGTCTCGCTTACCCAGCAGCTCATCACACAAGCGTACCACACAGCCAGCATGACGTAGAGCTTATTTCACTTACCCGTTAGCGCAGCGGCTAAAGCCATTTTTAATGCGTCTAGTGAGCATGGATGTTTCCGATGTTGTGGCTATGCTTTTATCTAGCTTGAGAAAAGTTCGGCAGATTCATCCCTTGTTCACGAATCTATACCCACTAGCTGTTCTTAGGGAGAGAACTCTACCTTTATCGAGCCTTCTAATAACGAATATAGGCTTGCAAGAATCGTAACAGCACCCAGCTGGATGCCGGATACCGTTTCCGCCGCTCTCCCCCTAGACGTGAACGATGGGAGAAAGACAGCTGTAGTCTCTCTATCTGGTGAAGCTATTTTAGAAAGTATATGCTG
>JAVYQJ010000080.1 GCA_038731975.1 Thermofilaceae archaeon
GAGCACCACATCCGCTACATTGAGTTAATCTTCTGGCCTGAAGGAGAGCAATTCCCCTTCAAGATCGGTAGAGCAGACTTTGAAGCGCACGGCGAGTCGGTGAAGGGCCCCAACACGAGCACGGTTTACACGGAGCCTGTAGCCACCTTCGTGTTCAAAACGGATAAGCCCGGTAAACTCATAGCCTTCAGCTACTGCAACATACACGGTCTCTGGCGGAGCGAATTGACGCTTTAGCTTTCACTACGATAGTAGAGATGTTTGCCTAATTTCCTCCTTTTTTGTTACAATTTTTGCTTCATGAACCTGTGTTCTTACGCAATGTTTATTATATGCATATGCTTGAAACGCTGTGTCTGTAGTTGAAGTAAGAGATCTGGTGAAGGATTTCGGCGTTTTCAGGGCGCTGCACGGGGTTAGCTTCGAAGTGGAGGAAGGGGAGGTTTTCGGCCTAGTAGGCCCCAACGGTGCAGGGAAGACAACGACCTTCCGCATTCTAGCCGGGTTGCTACCACCAACTTCGGGTGAAGTTCGGGTGCTGGGCGCTAGCCCCGGCGACCTGAGGATCAGGAGGTACGTTTCCTACCTGCCTGAGGACGCTGGGACCTACCGGAACATCACGGGCTACGAGTTCCTCGAGATGATAGCCAGGATATATTACGGTAAGGGTGGGGAGGCGGAGGAGGCGCTCGAGCTCGGCCTCAAGATAGCTGGCTTGGGGAGCGCGGCATACGAGAAGATGAAGACGTATAGCAAGGGGATGAAGAGGAGGATACAGGTTGCCCGTGCGCTCATGGTGAAACCGAGAGTCGCGATCCTCGATGAGCCAACCTCGGGTCTCGACGTTCTGCAAGCGCGGGAGGTGCGGGAGATTGTGAGGAGGTACGCAAGGGAGCTGGGCACAACCGTCCTACTTTCGAGTCACAACATGGGTGAGATCGAGGCTACGTGCGATACTGTGGCCTTGATACACCGTGGGCGGATCATCACGCGCGGGCGGCTAGCGGAGCTGCTGAGTAGCTACGGTGCGAGAAACCTCGAGGAACTATTCGTATCTCTCGTCGGTGAGGTTGCATGAATCTTCAAGCTGTAAAGGTTCTCGCCCTAAAGGAGTTTAGAGACCTGATCCGCGATCCAAGGATCTTCATCCCCTTCGTGCTTTCAGCAGTAATCATGCCGGTGATCGGGGTAGCGATTTCTACAGCCATGCAGGCCGCAATAACGCAGGCGGTAACGGGTCAAACCGTCGCTGTAGCAGACCTGGATCGAACGAACCTCTCAAGGGAGCTGGTACGCTGGCTCTCCGGTAAGGAGTTTACCGTGATAGAGGTGAGCGGCGGAACGCTCGAGGAGCTCTCTAAGAGAGCTGCGGAAAGTGGCGCATCAGCGCTGCTCGTGATAAAGCCGGGTTTCGCAGAAGCTCTCGAGCAAGGCCGGAAACCATCCCTCGACCTCGTTCAGATATTGAGGGATTCCCCGCTCTTCTCTCTTCAGGGATTGGGTTTGGCGGATTCTGTCAGAGAATTTGCCGCAAGGAAGCTGCTTGAAGGCAAAGTAAGCTACGATTTAGTCAGGGATCCGGTAGCCGTTAACAGCACTATATACATGGCGGCGAAGGGTCTTCTGCTCACCAGACCTGAGCTACTGACGGGGCTATCGATGGCTGCGATGCTGATACCCTTGATCCTCCTCTCCATCGCGTTGGTGGTGATGCAGATGGCGGCAACATCGGTAGCGGTTGAGAATGAGGAAAGGACGCTGGAAACTCTCCTCACGCTACCCATTTCAAGCTACGATGTTCTTTTATCAAAGCTATTAGGCATGTTCGCCGTCTCTATGCTGGGTACGGCTTTCCAGGTGGTCGGCATGTTCGCCTACTTCTACCTCATTCTAACCGTACCCTTCGCCTTCACGCGGGAGCCTGGACAAGCTCTGAACATCGAACTGATGGCAGCACCAACGGACATAACCGTCATTGCGCTGAGCTTGCTGATCTCTCTCTTCTTCGCAGCCGCAGTGGGCATGGTTATCGGGGTACTGAGCAAGGACGTGAGAGTTGCGAACACGCTGGTAGGCCCCCTCTCGATGCTCTTCTACATCCCAGCTCTCTTCATACTCTTCGCGCCGAGCAGTGCTCTGGGGAAAGCGGCTATCGCGGTACTGTACACCCTCCCTGTGACCCAGCTGATCGTCGCGGCGAGGGATATGATCAGCGCTCGACTGCCTAGCGAGATGCCTGTGTACCTGGTAGCCGCTTTAGCCTTGACGATCCTAATCGTTTACGCTGCGTCCAAGCTCTTCTCGCTTGAAACAATAGCCACACTACAGTACAGGATCTCCTCCTTCATCGCCCGAAGGGGGGTACTGGTTGCAAAATCGAGAAAAACTTAGGCTTTACGCGCTGGACGAGCTATTCGATAGCGAGCTCTACTCGCGGCTAGCGGTACGCGAAAGGAACGATGCTAACAGGAGGCTGCTCGAGGAGCTCGCTAGAGTGGAGCGGGCCCACTACGAGTTCTGGAGCGAGTTGCTGGGGGAGAGGCTTGAGCTGGGAGTTAAGGAGAGGGTCAGGCTGGCCATCCTCGTAGCAGCGGCGCGCCTGCTAGGCAAGACCTTCACGATCAAGCTGCTGGAGCGGCGCGAATCGTCAACCATCGAGGAGTACGAGCGAGCGGC
>JAVYQJ010000081.1 GCA_038731975.1 Thermofilaceae archaeon
AAGAGGCGTACACCGGGCATAATCCTCCTCCTGCTAGGCCTCCTTCCAGCACCGCTCGGCTACCTGGTTGAGGCTACAGTCCGCTGGCCGTCGGTAGCCGTAGCCGAGTACGCGGGGGCCGTCGTGATCGCAGTGGGCGCTCTCATCGCCGTCGCAGCCCACTGGCGCTAGCTGCGATTGAGGCCCAGCAGGACGGCTACTCGACGATAGCAACGCTGGAGCTCCTGAACCCACCTGCAGGTTAAAAGCCGAGGGCAAGTGGATTTTCCCGATGTATCAGCCAATCAAGCTCTCTTCACACCTCTGAACCAGAAACCCTCATCACTGGCTAATTGGGGCGGTGTCCACTTAAAAGCCTTGAGGGTTTACTCGGGTGTGATCTCCGTCGTCGTTCCGACGAGGAACAACGAGGGTACAATCGTGGAGCTTCTCGAGTCGCTAGCCCGCCAAACTTTGGGGGACTTCGAGGTCATCGTTGCGGACAGCTCGAGCGATCGGACGCCTGAGATCGCTTCGCGCTACCCGTTCGTGAGGGTCGTAAGGGTTCCGCCGGCGGGCATCAACGTGGCGAGGAACGCGGGTTTGAGGGCGGCTAGGGGCGAGATCGTCGCCTTCACGGACGGTGATTGCAGAGCCCCTCCCGACTGGCTCGAGAGCGTAAGGCGGTTCTTCGAGGAGCACCCCGACGCTGTGGCGGTCGGGGGCTCCGTCCTGACCGCGAGGGAAATATCGGGAAGCACTACCGCGCTGTACTACAACGAGGCTCTCTGGCCGATGATGACGATCTATGAGCGGGAGCTGGAGATCACGGCCCGGAACTTCCACAGGGTGAGAGTCCCAAACGGGAACAACATGGCGTTCAAGCGGGAGGTCCTGCTGAGCAACCCGTTCGACGAGGGGATCAAGGGCGGCTACGACGAGGTGGAGCTGCTCTGGAGGCTCTGCAGGGCCGGCTACAGGGTTTACGCGTCCCCAACGATAAGGGTGGAGCACTTCCACGGGGGAGGGTTGGGCAAGATGCTCAAGAGAGCCTTCAGCTACGGGCGGGGCCACACGATGTTTTTCCTGAAGCATAGGAAAGCCCCCCTCGCGCTCTACGGGCTGCTCGGCGCGCTCGCCCTCTACTCCTTCTACGCGTCGGCCGCGCTCCTGGCGGTGATCGGCTTACCCCACCTCCTCCTGATCCCGCCGCTAGCCTACCTAGCTTTGGCTGCCCTCTACCTGGCTAAGGGTAGGGGGCTTCGCTCGCTCGCATACCCGCTGTTCGACATGGCCTTCTACTCGACGATGGCTGCCGGCATGCTCTACGAGCTCGCTAGGAGGGGCCTGCCGGGCAAACGATATAGCCGGAGAGTCTAGGGTGCGCTCGATGAGGATCCGCGTCTTTCAGGTGGCTGTGAAGCCCGAAAAGAGGGAGAACCTGAAGCGCGCACTATCGCTGCTCGACCAGTCGAGCGCAGACCTAAACGTCTTCCCCGAGTACCTGATGGGGGTCGGCAGCGAGGGAGTGACGGCCACCTACGTTCGCTCGCTGGCCGAGCCCCTGGACGGGGAGTTCGCGGGCAGCCTGATCGACAAGTCGAGGGAGAGGGGTTTTGCCGTTGCCTTCACGATGTACCTGCAGGAGGGCGACGGGGTCTACAACGCCGCCGTTCTCGCGGACCGGGGAAGGGTGGCCGCCGTGTACAGGAAGATCCACCTCTTCGACGCGTACGGCTACAGGGAGTCCAGGATCTTCTCACCAGGCTCCGAGCTCGCCGTAGCGGGGATCGGCGAGTTCACGGCTGGGCTAGCCGTCTGCTTCGACTTGCGCTTCCCAGAGATGTTTAGGGCGATGATGCTGAGGGGCGTAGACCTATTCCTCGTACCAGCCGCCTGGTACAAGGGGCCCTACAAGCTGGAGCAGTGGAGGGCTCTCACCGCCGCTAGAGCTCACGAGAACCTCGCCTACCTGGTGGCTGCCAACCAGGTGGGTGAGAGCTTCACGGGCCACAGCGTGGTGGTGAGCCCCTGGGGTTGCCCCTTGGCCGAGCTGGGCGAGAGCGAGGCGTTCGCGGAGGTCGACGTTGAGAAGGGCGAGGTTGAGCAGGCCCGCAGAGCGGTCCCCGTGCGGCAACTTTTAAAGCTCGACCTCTACCATCGCTGGACGAAGGTGGTAGAGTGAGGAAGGCCGCCGTCATCCCCCTGTTCCTCCCCGCCGTTCTGGCTGTCACGCTCGCGGCACCCCAGTTGACTGTGATACTCTACGGCCAGGAGTTCTGCCCTGTCTGCGCTAGGCAGAAGGAGGCCCTGCAGGAGCTGGCCGCCCGGGGCGCCTACATCATTTACCTGGATCTGTCGAACCGGACGGTTGCAGCCGAATTCTACAACCTCTACACGCGTTTGGTCGGTGACACCCCCCTAGTCCCCTTCACGCTCGTCTGCGACGGTGGGAAGCTGGTGGTGGTCGCTGTCGACTACCATGCACCGCAGCAGCTGGTGGAGCTGGTTGAGCAGGCCCGGAGGAGGGGGGAGGTTCTCGTGAGCACGCCGAAGGGGGTGAGAGCCCTCACGGATAGGGAGGCTGTAGCGGAGGCGGAGCGGGCTATCGAGGCGCGGCTATCCGGCGTGGGGTTGCAACC
>JAVYQJ010000082.1 GCA_038731975.1 Thermofilaceae archaeon
AGATGCGCTCCAGAGTCTCCAAGTCGAGCCTCGAGCTGTACGCTGCGCTCCGGGATACGACGCCCCTCACCTGGCACAGCACCAGCACCTCCCTCTCCTCCCCGCCCACGGGCTCGACGGATCGAACCACGACGTACTCGTACTTCGGAGGGTGCTCGCGCCTGGAGGTAACGAAGATGAAGCTGTCCGGCGTCGCCTCCTCCACAATCCTGCCGACCTGCCTCAAGTGGAGCAACCTTTCGCCCGAAGGTTGGAGAAGCGCCTCACTGATCGCCGGCAAGCCGAACCCCACGTTACGCCTAGAACGAGGCATAAGTAGGCATCGCTTTGAGTATACCGTAAGTACTTGAGCAGGCCGGCGGCGGGGACGAGCTAACGTTATAAGCGCCAATCCTATTGAATGGGGGATAGTGCGGTGTTCGAGACGGCTAGGGAGATCTTAGGGTACGCGCGTGAGGAGCTGGAGCGCGCTGAGAAGCTGAGAGACCACCTGCTCTACCGCAATGCGGCTGACAAGGCCTTCCTCGCCCTCCTGGTCGCTGTGAACGAGTACATACGCTCTGTAAAGGGGTTTGTGCCGAGAAGCCACTCAGAGAGGAGGCGCGTGCTGAGGGAGATAGGGCGTGAGGATCTTCGCGCGCTCTACAGCGACCTAATGAAAACGCTCCACGAGGAGGCCTTCTACGAGGGGGTTTACCAGCCTGATGAGGTCAGGTACGCCATCGGGAAGGTGGAAAGCGTAATCGAAGCGCTAGAGCGAGAAGCTCGAGGGCCGCCAAAGCGGTAGTCCAAGCCGCGGCCAGCTGCTAGGGTATGAAGTACCGCCTCTCGCCGCGCGAGTGCACGATCAGCTCTCCGAGCTCCTTCATAGCGAGCTTGTGGTACAGGTCGAGCGTTTCCGCGGTCGTCCTAACCCTCTTGTCCGCCTCAAGGAGGAGCACGTTGTAGCTCATCCTCCCAGCGTAGAGGAAAGCCAGCTGCCGCAGAACTCTGATGAAGGAATCCGGTGGGCTGCGGACGAATCGAGAAGAGCCAGCTGCAAGATCCTCGCGGCCTACGGCGATATCGACCCTCACGGGGTCGTCGCCCCTTGAAAAGATGACGTAGCTGGTGAGTACAGCGGGGTAGCTTCTCAAAGCTGCGAGCACCCTTTCAACCTTTTCCGCAAACCGGGGGCCGAGCTCGTCGGACACCCTCTCGAAAATTTCGCCTAGCAGCGCCATGAGGCGGAACTCCTCGGTCAGAGCCACTTCGATAACGCCCATCTGAACCCTCTCCAGAGTCAGCTTGACCGGCACCGTGTAACCGGGCTCCAGGTTCATCAAGAGCAGAAGCTTCGAGTCCGGCACCGGGTTCCTCGCCTCAACGAACAGCTCGTAGATCCTCGGGTCAAGCCCCTCCTTTACGAGCCTCCTAACCTCCTCAAGCACCTGCGACGGCCTCCTCCTCAGCCTCACCCACAGCTCGAGAACCTTGCCCGCCAGACCGGTCGGGCAACCTTCGAGGCACCTTTTCAGCTCGGATAGGAGGAGCTCCTCCCTTAGAACCGTCGACCTCGAGTCCTTACTCACCCCCGCGACGGTAACCCCTTTTCGAACAGCCCTCGAGAGCAGCTGCCCGTACGTCTCCACGTAGTCGAGTATGAAGCCCTCCCTACCCTCAACGTTCAGCTCCCTGATGACGTGGCTCATCCTGCCGAAGAGGGACCCGTCGAGCATCACGAGGCCGGCGCCCTCATCAACCGCTTCAAGAGCAACCTCATGCTCGAGGTGCTCCCTCAGGAGCCGCTTAAAGTCCTCGTAGTCGCGGACGCTCTTGGGGAAGAGAGCGTCGACCCTGAGCTTCCTCAACTCCCTCCCTCCCGCCTCGAGCGCTACAGCCCTGGTGACTAGGATGGCTCCTCCTCCAGCCACTTCGATCTCGTCGCTGCCGCTGTCGACCGCGTAAACTTCGTCAAACTCGTTCCGCGCCTCAACCCCCTCCACCCACACGCCCTTTACCAGCTCGCGGTAGCGGGACGCTAGATCGGCGCCGCCCGCTGCAACTCGCAGGATCTCGCTCCTCTTCCTGCGGACCTCCTCAACGAAGAGATCAGCGAAGCGCGGCACAACGTAATACGATCCGCAGGGGTATTTAGGTAGCCTTGAGACTGCCTCGAAAGTAACCGGGAGGTCGTACCTGCACAGAAATAGCGGAAAGAGAGGTCGGAGCCTATCTGCAGAGGAGCTTTTGCGCGGTCCGTAGTACCTACTTACCGGCGCGCCTGTAGTAGTCGTCCATCACTTTCTCGTACAGCCGGTCGCTCCTGATCTCCTCGAGCAGCTTCGCGACCCTCGAGACCCACCCCTCGAAGAGCCTCCTGCCCTTCTCAGCTGTTGCCGCTCGCGGGTCGCCAACGTAGCCCTCTATGGCGTAGCAGACCCAATCGGCCATTGTCCTGACGTTCCTCGCGATCTGCGCTGGGCCGAGCTTGGCGGGGCCTTTCACGCGCTCGAGCTTGCAGAGGTGGGGGAAGAGGTGGAGCGCTAAGCTGGTTTCGATCTCGCAGGCGTGCCCGATCGGCTCGGTCTCCCTTATCTCGTTGATCAG
>JAVYQJ010000083.1 GCA_038731975.1 Thermofilaceae archaeon
AGAACACAAAAATGAAGGAACTCCTCATGCTACATAATCCCGCTGCAGCCAATCCAATTGAACTGTTGGCATCGCGTAGTCCCCTTAGAACGTGGAACCTTTTTCGTTTCTCGATAGCTGGAGAAACCCTTCACATTTTGATGCTTAGATCAGAGCTGATTCGCCCGCGTACCCGATAACTGTCTCACTGGCGTGTGCGTGGGAGGAAGGCTTTGAAGCGTTCTACTACTTCTCTCACGCCCTTCTCGAGGGAGCCTTTCGGCTGGAAGCCGAGGCCTCTTATCCTCTCGTCGCTAACGCCGTAGGAGGTTTGCTGCGGATGAGGGGGTTCAACAATGCTCACCCTCACGCTCGGAACCACCCCCCTCACAGCATCAATCACCTCGGAGAGAGAAGCGTTCTCCGTCACCACATTGAAAACACCACCAACAGCAGCTGGGTGGAGGGCGGCGAGCAGAAGCGCTTCGACAGCGTCTCCAACGTACAGGTAGGGCCTCAAGGCCTTTTCAGCCCCCCTCCAGACGGTGAGCGGTTCCCCTATCGCGGCGAGAAAGGCGAACCTGTTCACAACAGTGTCAAACCGCATCCCCGGTGCATATCCGTAAACCGTCCCCAGCCTTAGTATCGAGACTTTCAACCCCCTCTCCCTATGAACCTGAAGGTAGATCTGCTCAGCCAGCAACTTAGACCTCGCGTAGGGGCTCTCAGGCTTACAGGGGTGATCTTCCCTCACCAGGCCGCTCACACTCCCATAAACGGATGCGGAGGAGGTATAGACAATGCGCTCGACACCTGATTCCACCGCAACTTCAACCAACTTCCTAGCGCCCTCCACGTTCACTTTCATCGTCTGATCTTCCATCTTATATGAGAGGGGGACGCTCGTAATACCCGCTAGATCGAAAACCACTTCAGCATCGCGAAGCGCCCTCCTCAAGTCCTCCTCCCTCCCAATATCCCCCAGCACGAACTCGTACTTCGCGTCGGGTAGATCGAAGAGGGAGTAATACTTGTCCCCAACCATGCTATCGAAGATCCTCACCGTGCAGCCCTCAAAGCCCTTGGCGAAGGGCAGCTTGCGGATGAGGAGGGAGCCGATGTAGCCTGAGCCGCCGGTGACAACGATCATTTGCCGCCCACCTCCTCCTTCAGCATCCTCAATGCGAGCTGCGTGTCGTAGAAGCGTGTCAAGACCACCCTCTTCGTTTCCTCAAAGGAGAGGCTGGAATCCACCGGTCTCCTCGCAAGCCACTTAAACTCCTCCATCCGGGAGGGGAAGATCAAACTCGTATCGAAACCGAGCGTTTCTGCAACCTTGAGCGCGAACTCGTACCTACTCATCCTCTCCCCCACCACGTGGTAGACGCCGTTCACCCGCTTCTCGACGAGCTCCAGCACAGCTTCAGCTAGCAGGCGCGCGTGAGTCGGGGAAGTGTACTGATCGATTAACGCTCTAACAGGCTCCCCCCTGCTCAGCTTCTCAATGAGGAACTTGGCGAAGTTGGTCCTACCCGGACCCAGACCGTAGATGCTGCTCGCCCTTACAACGCACCACTGGCTACAAGCAGCCCTCACGGCAACTTCACCGGCCATCTTCGTCAACCCGTAGTAGTTGACCGGGTTCGGCGGGTCGCTCTCGGAGTACATCCCCCTCACCCCGTCGAAGACGTAGTCGGTTGAAAGGTAGAGGAAGTACGCTTCAACACGTTCAGCCGCTCTCGCCAGCTCTAGCGTTGCATCAGCGTTCACCCTCCAGGCTAAGGCACGATCACGCTCGCAGAGGTCAACATCGCCCAGAGCTGCCATATGTACAACAGCGTCGGGCCTCTCTCCTGCAACCAGGCTGTGCACCGCGGAGAAATCGGTGAGGTCGACCCGCACCTTCCTCAACCTCTCATGCTCCAACGGTATTGGGTGCGAGAAGTGTACCGCAGTAACCTCATAACCTTTTTTGAGCGCTATTTCGACCGTGCGGTAACCCGGCAAGCTGCTAGCGCCGGTGATGAGAAGCTTCACCTTCTCACCGGTGGGGTGGGTAGAACCAATCCCAGGGTTTCCCGCAGCGAGGGTCATCCCTCTTTCCATTGATCGCGACAGGGACGATAGACGGGTCGTTCCAAGGCCTCCTCTCCTCGTCAGGGTTCTGGTAATCGTAGAGCCTGTTCACAAAGTAAATGTGCACCGCCGGGCTCTCGCTGACAACTTTAAAGCCGTGCCAGTAGTGGCCGGGGACCCGGAGGATCTGCGGCCTCCGCTCGGAGAGGACGACTTCAACCATCTGCCGGGTTTCATCGTCAAACGCGCAAACCTTTATCGCCCCTGCGACGGCGAGGAAATAGTCCACTTGACCCCGTACGTGCCGATGCCACGCTCTTACCACACCCGGGTAGGTGAAGGAAAGGTTCGCTTGAACAACCTCGTCCTCAAACAGAGGCCAATCCCTCCTGAAAATCTCAGCAAAAAAGCCCCTATCATCCGGCATTACAGCCAGATCAACCAGCTTCACACCAGGCAGAGCCAACTCCCGCACACTACCAAGAAGAGGCATACCTCTTCGGGGATGAGCTTCAGGGGTAGTAAAAAT
>JAVYQJ010000084.1 GCA_038731975.1 Thermofilaceae archaeon
CACCACCTGCTGTAGTCGTCTGGATAGTCCTTTCTACTCCCTTATGGGAGTTTCCGTACTTGTCCGCATCAACGAAGAACACCTCTGAATGCCCATATTCGTCTTTCTACTCCCTTATGGGAGTTTCAGTTCTTAATCGATTCAGGTGTTCACAAGTTCTTCCACGATCTCGGTCTGACTTTCTACTCCCTTATGGGAGTTTCGTGGCTGTGGGATAATGCGGGGAGAATAACGATAAGGTTTGGATATAATAACTTTCTACTCCCTTATGGGAGTTTCTTGGTGAAGGCTAGGGTAGGCGGAGTAGCATTCTGGAGAATGTTGCGCCTTTCTACTCCCTTATGGGAGTTTCGCAATGATAGACTACAACACATCAACAACGACCATAGTTGTGTTCACCTTTCTACTCCCTTATGGGAGTTTCCGTGTCCATTGTTTGCTGTGGCTGCTGGTTCGGATACTGTACTGTGTACTGCTTTCTACTCCCTTATGGGAGTTTCTTGAGACAAATCCAGATATACATTATCCATTGGTATTTACTGAGAGCTTTCTACTCCCTTATGGGAGTTTCAATCTAGATCTAGTGCCCCACCTCTTCACAATAATGTTGTTCCTCTTTCTACTCCCTTATGGGAGTTTCTTGAGTGAAGCTAGGAAGTATGGGCTACACCTGGTTATAGCTCATCAACATACACTTTCTACTCCCTTATGGGAGTTTCTGATATTTGTAAGTATGCTAGACTTTGTTGTTGATGTGCTAGCCTTTCTACTCCCTTATGGGAGTTTCCACGAGAAAACAGTTCAGGTTTAAGGTTGTGGTAGAGGTAGAGCTTTCTACTCCCTTATGGGAGTTTCACAAAAAAGTAAAACAAAAACCAAACAAAAACGAAAGTTTTAAATATCTTTCTACTCCCTTATGGGAGTTTCTCACTTTCTATTTTCTTAATAATCGTTGGCAAACCAAGTTCAGCCTTTCTACTCCCTTATGGGAGTTTCTAGAAATGGATAGCATATAACTCCCACCACCCCCACCAAAATAAACTTCTTTCTACTCCCTTATGGGAGTTTCATCAAATGCACCAATCAATTTCCAGCAAGTGAGAACAACCTTCGTCTTTCTACTCCCTTATGGGAGTTTCAAATGTATCTATCGTTGATATATGGATGTACACCATTTGGTATCTTTCTACTCCCTTATGGGAGTTTCAAATTAACAGTAGATACTCGTAGCTCTATAGCCGCTTTGCCGTTCTTTCTACTCCCTTATGGGAGTTTCATTCTCTCAATCACTTGAGAAATTCTTGCGAAAAGCTTACCGCTTTCTACTCCCTTATGGGAGTTTCTAGATTCAAGTTAATCAGAAAAAGAGACAACAAAGTTATTCTCAATCAAAACTTTCTACTCCCTTATGGGAGTTTCAAATCAAATATAGAAACGATTAAGGCTGTTGTAAAGGATTTCCCTTTCTACTCCCTTATGGGAGTTTCTAGGCATAGGGTTAGACCAGAAACTGTCGAGACTCAGCTACTTTCTACTCCCTTATGGGAGTTTCATTGACAACCGTATAGGGGATGCATTGGTCATGGATATCGACTTTCTACTCCCTTATGGGAGTTTCATTGATATTACATATGCATGGAATAGACGATAGATACCATAAATACCTGACTTTCTACTCCCTTATGGGAGTTTCTGGATGGACAAGGCTTATAAATTACACCGGTTTCCTAGCATCTGGAAATAGCTTTCTACTCCCTTATGGGAGTTTCTTGGGATGGATAAAGCCAACCACAAATATATACTCATACTTTCTACTCCCTTATGGGAGTTTCATGGATCTATGTTTACACCACGGATATCAACACCACACTTAAATGCCTTTCTACTCCCTTATGGGAGTTTCTTAAGGAACCCTGAGCTAAAATCTTCTTCTGATAAGTAGTAGTGAGGCTTTCTACTCCCTTATGGGAGTTTCGAGCAATGTTAATAGCATTGCAAAATTTTTATGGATACGTTAAAAATCTTTCTACTCCCTTATGGGAGTTTCACCCAATCCGGAGGAGAAAGCAATGATTGTTAAACTAACAGAGAACTTTCTACTCCCTTATGGGAGTTTCAAGAGATATGGCAAGGTCAAGGGGAATATATCGAAGGTCATTCTAGCTTTCTACTCCCTTATGGGAGTTTCTTGAGGATGGTTCTTTTCTTTTGCTTCCGTATAAGCATAGGTTTACTTTCTACTCCCTTATGGGAGTTTCCCTTATACACTGTTTTGTTGCTCTGTGTTTCGCTCTGTATAGCTTTCTACTCCCTTATGGGAGTTTCACGTATACACTTGAAGATCTTCTCAACACTATTGGAAGAAGATACAGATACGCACTTTCTACTCCCTTATGGGAGTTTCCGGATTTAACCCAAATGGACTTTTGATGGGGTGAAGATAGAGAGCCTCCTTTCTACTCCCTTATGGGAGTTTCTTGCATTCACACCTATATACTTTCTATAAAAACCTTTTCCCGCCCCGCTTAAAAAGCTTTTTGACTCTAATCAGAAAGTCCATAGACTCATCGATTGTATAT
>JAVYQJ010000085.1 GCA_038731975.1 Thermofilaceae archaeon
CACCACCTGCTGTAGTCGTCTGGATAGTCCTTTCTACTCCCTTATGGGAGTTTCCGTACTTGTCCGCATCAACGAAGAACACCTCTGAATGCCCATATTCGTCTTTCTACTCCCTTATGGGAGTTTCCAAATACCATGTGCTTGGGATAAGAGCCGACGAGTCGTGCAGAAGACTTTCTACTCCCTTATGGGAGTTTCTCCTGCGAGTCTCTGAGGAATCTCGGCGGAGCCATCACAATCTTTCTACTCCCTTATGGGAGTTTCCGGAGAAATCGTTGCACAAGGTGTGGCAGTAGGCAACATGAACATGATCTTTCTACTCCCTTATGGGAGTTTCGAGAGTGAGTGTATAACAAATATTAGTTTTTTTGCAAAAATTGTATCCTTTCTACTCCCTTATGGGAGTTTCCAAATCCAATTGTAGAGACACAGCTTCCGCCCAGGGACGGCGGGCACCTTTCTACTCCCTTATGGGAGTTTCGATGTTAGTGATACCCAACGAGGTAGCAAAGATAATGAAAGAACTTTCTACTCCCTTATGGGAGTTTCTCTCTACCTGAATATGTGAAGAGACTGATATACATAATCGCAATAACCTTTCTACTCCCTTATGGGAGTTTCGATGTTATTATCGATAGGTTAGTGAATACAACATCTATTGTCGCTCCTTCTTTCTACTCCCTTATGGGAGTTTCGCAAGGAAGACCTAGAAAAGCTAGGGCTTTTGAAAATATTCAGTGACCTTTCTACTCCCTTATGGGAGTTTCGAAGGTGTACCAAGAGATTGTCAAGCTCTACATAGAGCCACTTGCCCGCTTTCTACTCCCTTATGGGAGTTTCAGGTCGTGCACCTTGTCCCTCACCCTGTGGCAATGACCTTTGACTTTCTACTCCCTTATGGGAGTTTCTTATCTGCTAAACGGTTTTGCTAACATTGGCAATTATACTATAAGCTTTCTACTCCCTTATGGGAGTTTCTTGTGTTACTCTAATGAGGTGTATACAGATGGCAAAATATGCATACTTTCTACTCCCTTATGGGAGTTTCTTGAGACAAATCCAGATATACATTATCCATTGGTATTTACTGAGAGCTTTCTACTCCCTTATGGGAGTTTCGTTGTTGATAGTTTTTGTTTGGCGGTGCATCTCCAGGCGGCTTTCTACTCCCTTATGGGAGTTTCTTACCCCGAAACGTGCCAGCTGGTTCGTATACGATTAAGGTAGATGTAGCTTTCTACTCCCTTATGGGAGTTTCGTGGTGGTCCAGAACAATGTAGAGGTATTAATGAATCCATACCTGACTTTCTACTCCCTTATGGGAGTTTCGGGAGGTAACAGAATCGACGTTTAAGACACTCTACGATTCTGCAGCTAAGCTTTCTACTCCCTTATGGGAGTTTCTGGTTTCTTTAATTTAGTAAACATTGGTGCAATCCACCTCTTTCGTCTTTCTACTCCCTTATGGGAGTTTCGTACACACTACTATACTAGTATCTGGAGAAGTAGCTTGACTCATTTCTTTCTACTCCCTTATGGGAGTTTCTATGTCAACTCGTTTGGTTTGTGCCAAAGAGTATATGATACATCCTTTCTACTCCCTTATGGGAGTTTCCTCTGAATTGATTCCTGACGAGAAAACAGTTGAAAATTTATTGACTTTCTACTCCCTTATGGGAGTTTCATGCTGGTGTTAAGAGGGTTAGGGTCCATGTGTATTCTAATAGTTTTGCTTTCTACTCCCTTATGGGAGTTTCATAAGTATACAATAGAATATGAATGGGATGTTGATAGGCTAGACTTTTACTTTCTACTCCCTTATGGGAGTTTCGAGCTACCCTAGTTGCTACAACGTACCTGCTGGCTAGGAGGGGGCAGATCTTTCTACTCCCTTATGGGAGTTTCAACAATTCCTTTGATGATAAATATCTATGGTAAACTCGTTTGTAATCCTTTCTACTCCCTTATGGGAGTTTCCTATCCGTTTAGCGACTTAATGAAAGAACTATATGAACAAAGACTCACTTTCTACTCCCTTATGGGAGTTTCTGGTTGGTAGAGGGTCAGGATAAGGAGAGGAGAGTTAGAGTTGCTTTCTACTCCCTTATGGGAGTTTCGAGAAATTAAGCATTGCAAGGACATGGTCAAAGATATTGTGTAAACCTTTCTACTCCCTTATGGGAGTTTCCGATCATTGAGAGAATAGCGTGGAAAGCACCGCTCTACGGGTTGAAAACTTTCTACTCCCTTATGGGAGTTTCTCAGAGAACTCAGCAAACTCTCTAGTTGCAAGATACAATGTGAACAAGCTTTCTACTCCCTTATGGGAGTTTCATCCAACATTATTCAAGATGCTGACAGGTGAAGACTTGGTTAGAACTTTCTACTCCCTTATGGGAGTTTCCAGAGTTACCTTCTCCTCTCTCGCTCGAGAAAATCTTCGAAACAACTTTCTACTCCCTTATGGGAGTTTCTTGCATTCACACCTATATACTTTCTATAAAAACCTTTTCCCGCCCCGCTTAAAAAGCTTTTTGACTCTAATCAGAAAGTCCATAGACTCATCGATTGTATAT
>JAVYQJ010000086.1 GCA_038731975.1 Thermofilaceae archaeon
GCTCAACCCAGTCACCGTAAACGCTGATGCTGAGCTTCAACAGGTACGTCCCCGTGAGCGGCCTGGAGTAGATCCCTATCCAACCCGCCCAGCTGCTCACAGTTCCGAAATCGTAGAAACCCCTCATTCCCGCAGGCTCCCCAACCCATCTCCACTGGTACCCGTACTGGTAGCCCCAGTTGATCCCGGTCTCCGCGATCCAAACGCCCTGCAGAGCGGTTGCGTTCCACCAGTAGGCTCTCAAAGCGCCCAGCGAGCCCAGCGTGACGCGATACACGATGTAGTTGTCAGCCTGGTAGAGGAAGCTGGCGTTAGCTAGCGCGAAACGCCCATCAACAGTCCTCGCCGCGAAACCCACCCAAGAGAGGCGGGGCTGCGGCGGAGAAGGCGGAGGAGGGGGCGACGGGGGTGGCTGGCTCGTCTCGTTGTAGCACTCCACGTCCAGCCAGAAGGTGAAGAGGATGTCTACTTCAGCCCCGCTTTGCCCGCCGTAGAGTGTCACCCTGACGACCAGGTTGCTCAAGCTTAGGTTCGCTTGGGCACCGTTAGCTTTGAGGAGGGGCTCCTTGTTGTACTCGTCACCTTTACCGGACCAGCTCCAAGCGTCCGGGAACTCGATCGTCTTGTTCCCATCGCTCTTTTCTACGCTCCACGAGGGTGGCTGGTAGTTGGGTTTGGGGTTCAGGAACGTCAGGTTAGAGGAGAAGCTCAACCCAGCCTCGTGCAGGGAGAGCCGGGCATCCTGAGAGGAGCCCGGCTTCCAGTTGATGCTGAGGCTGTAGTCCCTGAAGGAGAAGTGCCACAGCTCAGGATTCCAGGACTGCTCTACCTCGGCGGTTTGCGAACGCTCAATGAGCTCCCCATACACTTCTCTGTTTGGATTAGCGCTGACTCGGATGCCGCGGTAAAAAATCACGGAACTGCCGTACGTTGTGCCGTCGCTCCTTCTGCAAGGCACCTGGACGAGATCCGGGCTGGCGAAGGCTAGTGTTGCTAGGGCTAGAAGAGCCAAGAGCAGAGCTAGCCTCAGCTTCACGGGCTGTAAAAATAAAAAATAGATATTTATTGGTTTCGCCTAGCCGCTCAGGCTCACCCGGATCTTGACCCGCGCACCGTCAACATCGAGGCATAGCCAGCCTTCCCTGGCTAGCGGGTCCCACTTAACCCACTTAACTCTCGTTTTGCCCCAATCCTCGGGCATCTCTAGCACCTCGCCGCTCCTGGTTAGGACGATGCGGAAGTACGGCTTTAGGGGGGCTCCGAATGACGAGCACCCTTTAGCGGTTTGGTTTGGTTGCTCGCTGACAACGACGGTGGCGGAGATGTAGGGTGAGGCGTAGACGTAGTCCACCCAGAACTCGAGCGTGAGCAGGGACCAGTTGCTGGGCAGCTGCAGGAACAGGGAGGCTTTGAGGGGCGAGTCGATGAGCCAAGTGCCGTTACCGAGGTGCCTGAACTCCGCGGACCAGGGCCTCACCTCGAGGACGAACGGGTCGGGGTACATGGTGGCTTCCACCTCCCTCCCGTCGAGGAGCACGACGCCTTGAGCAGGCTGGGGTGGCGTGCCCTTCACCTTCGAGACAACCGCCTTCATGCGGGTATCGCCCCGGATTACGAGCGTGCAGTTGGGGGGTGCCGTGGCGTTCTCCAAGCCCAGCCGAGTAGGGTAACTGATGTACCAGCCCACGATGCAGAGCAGCTCCCCCTCATACGGTTTACAGAAGGTGGTCACGTTTACCTTGCTGCCGGCTTCAACCTCGATCGTGGCCGAGCCGTTCACGTAGTGCTGCCAACCCCGGGAGCTCAGGATCGCCGGGAGGCCCCCCGTTTCGACGTGGAGCGTTACAAGCCAGGGCTGGAAGACGGCTGAGACCAGGGTGTCGCCCCTCACCTTGATGAAGAGGGGCGGCCGGGGGCAGCCCGGGCACGCTGCGCACTGGGGGCACTCCAGCTTCGAGCCGTTCACGTACAGCTCAGCCTTGACGTGCTCCGGCGCTTCAGGCACCAGCACTAGAGCGGTCCCGGGGGCAACCTCCAGCACGCTCCCGTTAGCCACGAGGCTGCCGTTCACCAGCAGGCTGCCAGCCCCCACGACTTCGAAGCGGACGAGCACACAGTAGCGCGTAAAGCTAGCCACCACCGTCGTGTTGCCCTTAACCTCGAGCGAAACCCTGGAGCCCTCAACCGGTGTTCCGTTCACGAGCAGCTGCCTCAAAACATAGCATGCGTCAGGAACTGCTTCAACTAGAGCGGTGAACGGCCTAGTTAGGTTCACGAGGCTCGCTGGAGTCCCGTTCACCAGCAGCCTGCCAGCACCCTCCACCTCAAGCCTCAGCAGGTAGGTGATCTTCGCGCTCCCTTGACCTGTGCCTTGGCCTGCGGCTTCCACGCCCTGCAGCCCTCTGAAGTGAAAGAGGAGCGCTACAGCAGCCGCCAGCACCGCTACGCCTACAGCTAGTACGACCCTCCTCATCACCACAACGTACGCAAAATGCTATTTAATCCTAGCGCGACCCCAAAGCTATGTGCAGCCCGCTAAGATTGTTGCCCCTGTTCGGCCAGCTCCCTGA
>JAVYQJ010000087.1 GCA_038731975.1 Thermofilaceae archaeon
GCCGTCATGCTGAGGGTCTTCCTCGACTTCGCCGAGACTGGGAAGTTCAGGGGGAAGCTGATCTACGCCGCGACGGCGGACGAGGAGATGGGCGGTAGAATGGGTGCCGGCTGGCTGGTCGGGAACCACCCGGACCTGGTTAAGGCTGACTACGTGATCAACGAGGGTGGGGGTTTCGAGCACCCCGGAAGAAGGAGCTTGTTTCTGGTCCAGACGGCTGAGAAGGGTGTCTTCTGGTTCAAGCTGAAGTTCAAGGGGAGGCCGGGCCACGCCTCGATGCCGAAATCGGGCGACAACGCCCTTCTGAAGGCGGCTGAAGCAGCCAGGAGGCTCGGCGCAAAGCAGCCACCGGTCGACTTGAAGCTACCGGCGAAGAGGATGATAGCCGGTTTCCTCGAGGCAAGGGGGGTTCCGCCCCCTCTGAGGGCGTTGCTGGCCACCCGGTTCGGTGCAGGGTTGATCGTGAAGCTCGCGGGAGATTCGGCCCCAATGATCGACGCGATGCTTCGGAACACGATGTCCCCCACGGTCGTGCAGGGCGGGAATAAGGTCAACATCATCCCCTCCTACTGCGAGTTGAGCGTCGACTGCAGACTCCTGCCGGGGTACGGGGAGGAGTGGGTGAAGAGCTACGTGGCTAGAGCGCTTGAGGGGTTGGAGTTCGAGCTCGAGTTCATCCATAGGGAGCCTGCAACCGAGAGCCCCCTCGACACGCCCCTCTTCCACGCCATCCAGGACGCTGTCCACTCGGAGGTTCCCGGAGCGCTGGTGGCACCCTACATGTCTACGGGGGGCACCGACTCGAGGTTCTTCAGAACCGCCTTCGGCAGCGTCGCGTACGGCTTCGTCCCACTGAGGGCCGACCTGCCCCTGAGGGAGCTGCTGAAGATGGTCCACGGGGTGGATGAAAGAGTGTCCATCAAGAACGTGGAGTTCTGCTACAGGGTTCTCACTAGAACTTTGGAAGGCTTCTACGCCAGGGTGAAGTGACGCCTGCAGCAGGGCTTCCAGCGTAGCCCTACCATCCCTCAAAGTTGTTCTGTATGGAAACAGCATTTAACCAAAGTTGTTCTCCATGAGAACAGTTTTAAGGGCGCGCAGCAGGTAGGCGCGTGAACAGGTCGGAGGACTTCAAGCGCGTGCTGGCGGAATGGAAGGTTTGGAAGCCACCGTGGATTGTGGAGCGGGAGGTTGAGCTCCCCCATGCGCTCCCCTCAATCGTCACGGTCGTGGGACCACGGCAGGCGGGTAAGACATTCCGGCTCTTCCAGCTGGTTCGCGAGCTAGTGGAAGCGGGTGTCCCGCGTGATAACATCCTCTACGTCAACTTCGAGCACGAGAGGTTGAGGAGGCTGGACGCGAACGACCTGGAGGAGATGCTGAAGGTGTACTTCCAGCTTTTCAAGCCGGACCCGGGCCACCCGATCTACCTCCTGCTGGACGAGGTTCAGCTGGTCGCGGACTGGGACAAGTGGGTGCGCCGCATCCACGATAGGGGAGGGTTCCGGCTCTACATCACCGGCTCCACCTCGAAGCTCACGAGCCGCGAGATCGCGGACTCCCTGCGCGGCAGGAGCGCGGACTACCTCGTGCTCCCCTTCAGCTTCCGGGAGTTCCTCAAGGCTAGGGGCTTCGAGGTCGGCGACGCGGAGGTCCTCACCTACCTGGAGGAGAGGGGTAGGGTCCTGGGGCTGCTCGAGGAGTACCTCGTCTACGGCGGCTTCCCGCGCGTCGTGCTGACCGAGGACCCGGAGGAGAAGAGGCGCGTGCTCAAGGCCCACTACGAGGCGATCTTCTACCGTGACCTCGTCGATAGGTGCAAGCTCGACCCCGAGCTGCTCGACGCCCTGCTGACCGCACTGATCTCCAGCTTCGCGGGGCTCTACAGCGCGTCGAAGCTGCACAACTACGTCAAATCGCTGGGCTTGCGCTGCAGCAAAGCAACCCTCATCAAGTACGTCTCCTGCGCCCAGCAAGCGTACCTCCTCTTCCTTTCCCAGATCCACTCGCCCTCCGCTAGAAGCAGGCGACAGTACCCGAGAAAGGCATACGTGGTTGACAACGGGATCATCACCACCCTCGTTCCGGAGGCCGCCGAGAACCTTGGGAGGCTGATGGAGAACGCGGTCGCCGTCGAGCTTGTGAGGAGGGGGTGGGAGCTCCGGTACTGGAGGGAGTACGGGAGGAGGGAGGGCAGGGAGGTGGACTTCGTCCTCATCCAAGGGCTGAAGGTGAGGCAGCTGGTTCAGGTCACCTACGCGAGCAGCAGGTCGGAGGTGAAGGGGAGGGAGCTGGAGGCGCTCCGGAAGGCTGGCGAGGAGCTCGGCTGCCGCGACGCGCTCATCATCACGTGGGACTATGAGGGGAGGGAGGAGTTCGAGGGCCTCGAGGTGCGCTACACCCCCCTATGGAAGTGGCTGCTAAATCGAGGCTAAGGCCTGCACGTCCTCCGGAGCCAACCTCCAGCCCATCGAGCCCAGCAGCTCTCTGATGTGCTCGACATTCTCGCTCTTCACTATCGCCATAACCCTCTCGTGCCTGATCACGTAGTTTAACGCCACCTGGAT